>DASSJF010000025.1 GCA_035691305.1 bacterium | reverse complement strand
CTCCGTCGCGATCGTCCGTCCGAGCACGTTGATCTTCTCGGTCAGCCCGGGCTTTGCGGGGTCCCCGACCTTCGACAGCAGCCGGCGCGCGCGCGCCGTCCAACCCGCGACGAGTATCGGAACTCCGTGGTAGAACTTTTGCACCAACGAGAAGTACGCGTTGCAGTCGCCCCGGCCGTACGCCGGAGTGATCGGCGTCGGACACGGAAAATCGGCCCGTTGAGGCTCGTACAAACCGACGCTCGCGGGCGTTTCGCCAATCGCGGGGGCCGCGATCACGGCGACGAGCACAAGGGCCGCCGCCTGAAACATCGGACGGAGGAACGGGCGGTTTGGGCGGCGGACCGACCCGCGCATCACATCCCGTAGGTCCGTACCCAAGCTGGAACGACCCGGAACATGACGCGGTCCGCCGGCATCGCGTCGCCGCGCCACCGGCGGCCGAGATTCGGCTTGTACTTGTCGACCAGGCCGCGGACGAGCGCCTGCCGCGCCGGCGTTTCTCCGACGAATTCCGCCCGTCCCCCGACAATCACGGCGCGCGCGTCCTCCCGCGACCCCGACTCGGCGACGACACAGATGCGCGGGTCGCGGCGGATATTGCGCACCTTTTGTGTAGCGGCTTCGCTGATCATCGTGAGCGACTCGCGATCGTGCCAGAACCACACCGGCATCGCGAGCGGTGAGCCGTCCGGCTGAATCGTTGCCAGCACGACGACCTCGAGCGAGCCGAGAAGCCGCTGGATATCGTCGTCCCTGAACCGCCGCGGCATGAAGCGGACTTAGGCGCCGCCCGCCGCGAACCTGCCGGATTCTACTCGGCCGGCCGAAGCTTATGCCGCCGCTTTCCGCAGTTGGGCGCCGCCCCAGGCGAGCCAGATAATCGCGAGGATAAATCCGAGCCCCATCAACGCCATTGGGGCGCTGAACACCTGCAGCATCTCCACGACGCCCGCGACGATCGCCAGCCACCCGAGCGTTCGGTTCATCGCTCCGGTGTCCACGATGGCCCAGCCGGCCACGAAGACGGCGGCTCCGGTGAACGCGTTGCCGGACGCCATCAGCGCCTGGTTGACGGCGCCGAGCGCGATCCAACCGGCGCCGGCCGCGGCTTGATTCGCGGCGAAGAGCGCGACCAGGATCTGACCTCCCTGCCACAGGAGCGCGGCGCCGAGCGCGTGCAGGGTCAGACCCATAAACGCCAGGCCGAGGTTCGCCGCGGCGCGCGTCGGCGACTTCTCGCGCAGGCGGGAGAAGACGCCGAACGTGAAGACGAGCCCGAAACCGGAGGCCAGCAGGCCCAAGACGCCGATCCCCGCGAAGAGCCCGGCCTTTTGTCCCAAGAGGGGCAGCGCCTTCGCGGGATCCTGCGCCGTCTGCGGATCCAAGCCGCTCGCGATGAACAAGATGAACAGCAGAGCCAGGCAGAGCGCAGTGATGTAGCCGGCGGTTCCTCCGTTCTGCTGGAGCCGGTCCATCGCACACCCCCTGGACGAGCGTACGTGCCGCCTGTATGCCGCCACAACCGTGTTGCGAAACTGTAAAGTTTAGACTATGACGGCGACCAAACGACGCGGAAGCGTCACGAGCGGCATGGCCTGGATGTTCATCATCTCCATACTGCTCTTCTGGCTCCCGGTGATCGGGCCCCTCGTCGCGGGCATTGTCGGCGGCCGGAAAGCCGGCGGCGTCGGTCCGGCGATCCTCGCCGTGTTCTTACCGGTTATCGTGACGGGGGTGGCGCTGACGGTCTTTGCGTCGGCCCTCACCGGCATTCCGCTCCTAGGCGCGGTGCTTGGATTCGGCGCCTCCATCGTGCTCCTTACGCACGTGGGTCCGCTTCTCCTCGGCGCGATTGTCGGCGGCCTGATCGCCTAGTGTGACGCGCGGGCCCCGCCGGCCGGGGCGGACGCCCGTCCGGCCGGATACCCCGGACAGCCGGGCGCCGGAGTCGTGAAGCAGCTGTATTCCGGCCACATGAACGTCTCGAGCTGGCCGATCAGCTTTTCGCGCACCTGGGCCGCCCGCTGGGCGCGCTGCTGCTCGAACTGGCCCCACAAGGTGATGAACTGGGAGATGAACTGCGTCGGATCGAACGAGATGGCGCCGCCTCCGCCGGCGGCCGCGGCGGCGCCGGTGGGTTGGGACGGGATCGGACCCTGGACGGCGATCACCGTGGCGGTCGATTCGATCTGGCCGCGCGCCGTGAGCACGCTGCGCGCGAGCGCCTGCACGCTGGAGTCGTAGGCGGAGAGCGCCGCCTGCAGATCCGTCTGGCGAGCCCGGAGCGCCCGCGTCGGCGCGTCCTCCGGTGTCGCGCCGACGAAGGCCTGTCCGGCCGCGATCGCGATCTGCTCGTTCTTTCTGAAGCCGCTCCACGACGTGACGCTGTCGTCGTCGGCCAGCACGAGGATCACGGTGTGCAGCCACGCGTTCCACGGCGCGCGCGCGTCCGCGTACCGCTGGACGACGCCGTCGTATTCGGTTTGGAAGGCGGCCGCTGCGGACTGCACGGCCGTTTGATTCGCCTTGAGCGCCTTCAGCTGATCCGGCATCGGCATGCTCGCGGTGCACAGCGCGTCCTTGTCGCCGGGCTTGCAGTCGTGGGCGACGGCGAGGACGTCGTTCCCTTCGCGCGTCAGCTGATCGACCTCGGCCCGCCCGGCCTCGATGCGGCGGCGGCTCGCCTGCGAGTCTCTCCAGATCTGCGCGGACTGTGCCGCGATCGCCAGCGCCTTCTCGCGGGTCAGCTGCGCCTGATACAGCATGTCCCAGTCCGCGGACGTCATCCCGACGCCCGGCCCCTCGCCGCACCCGGCGCAGATTACCGCGGCCGCGACGACCGCCGCACCGCGCCACACCATCTTCATGCCGTGTGCCTCCCCCCGCCTTGCCTGCCGTGCCGTTATGGGCTGCGCGCGCACACCGTCCCCGCCGCGTGCAGATAGACAAGAACGGCCTGACGGCCGGGCGCCGGGGCGAAGCACGCCGCGTACCACGCGGCGTCCCGCGCTTCGAAGTCCGTTCTGCCCGGATAGGCGCCGCCGCGCTCGACCAGCGCGCGGACCATGCGCAGGTCACCGTGGGCCGCCGCGTACATCAGCGGCGTCCGGCCGAGGTCGTTGACGGCGTCGCCGTCGCCGCCGGCCGCCACGAGCACTTCCACCAGGTCCGCCCGTCCCGCCCACGCCGCGGCCGTGACGGGCGACCAGCCCTCCGCGTCGCGGTCGTTGACGGACGTCCCGTTGGCGGCGAGCGCCCGCACCGCGTCGGCGCGCTGCTCCCACACGGCGCGCATGAGCGGCGCCATACCGCCCGGGGCGTGCGACCACACCGGCGCGCCGCGACTTTCGAGCACCACGATGACCGACTGATACCATACCCACGCGGCGGGCGAGGCGTCCGGCTTGATCGCGGGATCGCACACGACCGCCGCCCGGCAGGCTGTGAAGACCCGCACCTTGGCCAGCTCGCCGTGGGAGGCGGCGCTGAGCAGTGTCTGCGCCTCGGACGCCTTGTCCGACGACGGCGCGAGGCCCGGATCCAGGTTGAGCAGGGCGAGCACGTGGCGCGCTGCGTACCACACCGGCGTGTGGCCGCCCTGATCGGGCTCGCCGACATCGGCGTGGTGCACGACGAGCACCTTGATCGTGGCGAGGTCGCCGCGCTGGATCGCGTAGTCGAGCGCCGTGCGGCCGGCCACGTCCCGCGTGTTGATCGCGCTTCCCAGCGACGCGAGCAGATCCGCCATGCGGCTGTTGCCCAGCACCGCCGCGTACATGAGCGCCGTGCGGAGGTTCTTGTCCCGCAAGTTCACGTTGGCGTGCGCGCCCGTCACCAGGAAGACCGCCACCGTGTCGTTGCCTCGGATGAGGGCCCACATGACCGGCGTGTTGCCGCCGGCGTCCTGCGCGTTGGCCGACGCGCCGGCACCGACCAGAAAGCGCGCGGTCTCGAGCGCGGACGCGGCGGCCTCGCCCGGGGCCTGCGCCACGGCCAGCAAGGGCGTCATGCCGATCCCGTCCGATGCATTCACCGACGCGCCGCGGGCGATGAGGCACCGGACGATCCGGAGGTGCGGAGCGTACGCGGCCTCCACGAGCGGCAGCGCGCCGGTCTCGTCGCGTTGGTTCACACTCGGAGACGCGGCCGCAAGGTCGCAGGCCCCCGCGTCCCCCCGCATGGCGGCCAGGGCCACTGCACGCCGGCCGGACTGCGGCGACGCGTGGATCGACGCCGCCAGACCGTCGAGGAGCGGCCCAGCCGAGTTGATCCAACCCGCGAAGTTGATCTCCTGGTTGGGACCGGTCAGCACGCTCGCAGCGACGCCGACCACCTCGCCGCGCCGGTTGAGCACCGGGCCGCCACTGTTGCCCGGACTGATCGGCGCCTGCATCTGGATCAGCCGCTGCGGCCGGAGGATCGCGCTCACCGTCCCCTGCGTCATCGTGGCCTGCGTCTCGCCGAGACTCTCCGGCCGCGGAAACCCGAGCACGTAGAGGGTGTCGCGTTCGGCCACCCCTTCGGCGTCGCCGAGCGGCAGCGGGTGCGCGATCGCCTGGCCGGACACGAGCAGAATCGCGACGTCCGCGGCCCGCTCGCCGGCCGCGAGACGCGCCGGAACCGACAACTGAAACGCCCCCCCGGACAGCCGGATCCGCGACGCGCCCGCGACGACGTGGTACGCGGTCACGATCAGTTGACCGCTTACGATCGACCGGACGACGAACCCCGTGCCGGAGTTCAGCGCGCGGCCGTCGGCGCTCTCCGCGACGACGCGCATCACGCTCCAGCGGGCGTTCTGAATGGCGGCCATGTTGGCAGCGGGAGCCGGCTGCGCCGTCGCCGCCGACACCCGCCACGGCAGCAGCGCGACGAGGAGCGCCGTTCCCAGCGCAGCCTTACGGACGGCCATAGAGATCGCGCAGCTCTCCGGATGTCGCCGCGACGCGCGGCGGCTCAAGGCTCTCACGCGTCAGCGTCACGCGCCGGCCGTCGGCCCGCGCAAACGTGAGGCGAAGCTTCGGGAGCCGTTCGAAGTACGACCGGAAGAGGTCAAGCGTCAGGGCGGCGATCGCGGCGGCGCCGGCGGCGGCCCCCGCGCCGGGAGTAATCACGGTTCCGAAGAGCGCCTGCCCGGGAAGGAACAGCTGCTCGATCGTGCCCTTGGCCCCGGCCTCGCGCGGGGTGGGGACCAGCGTGGCGCCCGCGCCGGCCTGCCGGTTCAGATCGCGGCACAGCTCGCGCGTCAACGACTCGGCGGCGCCCTCGGGAAGCCCTTCCGGCTCCACCTTGAGCTGGACCTCCATCGCAACCCACCTCCCCCGCGCCGTCTTGGATTGGGTAGCCCCGCCGGGATTCCTCTTCACAGTCTTCACACGCAGGACACCGGCGCCGGCTCGTCGATTCTTCCTGAAAATATGCCCCCGCGGAAGACCTCGGACGCCGGCGCCCCGCCTCTCCTGCCGCTGATCGTCGGCGTCACGGGCCACCGCGACCTGCGCGAGGAGGATCTCCCGGCCCTGGAGGCGCGCGTCGCGGACGTGTTCCGCGCGCTGCGGGCCCGGTGTCCGGGTACGCCGCTGATCCTGCTTACCCCGCTCGCCGAAGGCGGCGACCGCCTCGTGACCCGGGTCGCCCTGCGGCTGCGCGACGAGGATCGATCGATCCGCATCATCGCGCCCCTGCCGATGCCGCGGGCGCTGTACGAGGCGGATTTCGGCGTCGCCGCCGGAGCCGGCTCGCTCGCGGAGTTCCGACGCCTATTGGCGCAGGTGGACCAGTGGTTCGAGCTGCCGCATGCGGCGGGCACCCCGGCGGAGGATGCCGCCCGGGACGGACCGGCCCGGGACAAACAGTACGAACGGCTGGGAGCGTTCATCGCGGCCCACAGCCAAGTGCTGGTGGCGCTGTGGGACGGCGAGCCGTCGGTGAAAGCGGGCGCCACCGCGCAGGTCGTGGACTTCGCTCTCAACGGCCTGCCGTCCGAATACGCGCCCGAGCGCGGGCCGATCGACCAGATGGAGTTGGGCCCCGTCTACCACATCGTCACCCCCCGCCGCAGCCATCCCGAGACGCCTTACCCCGCCTTCACCGTCCGGCTGCTCTCGCCGGCGCGGCTCGGTGGGGACAAGGGGCACGGCCGCCTCTACGAGCGCGTCTTTCAGCGTTTGGAGACGTTCAATCGCGACGTGCGGCAGCATCACACCCTGGTCGCCGGGGAACGGGACGGCGCCAAGCGAGACATCCTCGGGGACGGCGCGCACGCGAGCGCGGGCGTCGGATACCTCCTCGACCGCTATACAGCCGCCGACACGCTCGCGCGCGTCTTCCGGCGCACCACCGATCAGGCGCGGTCGGCGTTGTTTCTGCTCGCCTTCGTGACCGCGGTCGCGTTCGGCGTCTACGCGCACCTCGGACACTGGGCGCCGCTGCTACTCATCTACGGGGCGCTGCTCGGCGTCACGTTCTCCGTGTACGTCTGGAGCGCGCCGATCGAGCGCCCCGGCCTTCTCACGCGCGCGCTCGGCGCGGACGCCGCGCGCGCCTGGTGGGCTCGGCGCGGCGACTTTCAGAACAAGTCGCAGGACTACCGGGCGCTGGCGGAGGGACTGCGCGTGCAGATGTTCTGGCGCCTGGCGGGCGTGCCCGACTCGGTCGCCGACCACTACATGCTCAAGCAGAAGAGCGAGCTTGACTGGATCCGGGTCGCGCTGCGGACCTGGACCCTGCTCGCGGATCACACTCCCGAGACGGGGAACACCGTCGCGACCGCGCCGCCCGCGGATGACGGGACCAGGCTGCGGCTCGTGCTGGCGCGCTGGGTCCAGGCGCAGGAGGCGTACTTCCGCGGAGCGGCCGTCCGCGACCGCGCCGAACTCCACCGCCTCACCAAACGGGCGAAGTGGGCGCTGGCCCTCGGCACGTTGAGCACCGTGGCGCTCGGCGTCTCCCTCAATTTCCCGCTGCCCTGGCGCGCCGCGCTCGCGTTCCTGTTGAACCGCCACGAGCTCGGCCACGGGACGCTGATCGCCGCCATCCTCGCGCTGCTGATCGTCGCGGCGTTGCTCTACGCCTACGCCGACGAGAAAGTCCTCGAAGACCACGTCAAACAATACGTTAGGATGCAGCTGATGTTCCACGGCGCCGAGGAGCGGCTGCGGCGCATGCTCGCCGCGGGCCAGACCGCGGAGGCCCGACGCCTGATCCTCTCGCTCGGCCGGGAGGCGCTGATCGAGAACGGCGATTGGGTGATCGCGCACCGGTCCCGGCCGCTCGAGATCCACGCGGGATAAGGGCGCCCCGCGAAAGGGATTTCCAGGCTACAATAAGCGAGACGCGGGCCGCGGGGGGCTGCATCGGGTATGGGGTTCCTGACAAAATTCGAGGACGACGTCTTCATCAGCTACGCCCACTTCGACGACGACCGCGTCCTGAGAGAAAAGGAAGGGTGGGTCCTCAAGCTCTACCGCGAGCTCGTCAACCGGGTGCGCGTGCGTCTGGGCAAGGACCCCAGCGTCTGGCTCGACCAGGGCGAGGTCCGCAGCCACGACGATTTTGAAAACAAGATCTCGCGCCGCCTCAAGAAGACGGCGATCCTCTTGTCCATCGTCAGCCCGAGCTTCCTCCAGCGCGAGTGGTGTCAGCGCGAGCTCCGGGAGTTCGTCGAGCAGGCCGAGCGCGACCTCGGGATCCACATCGACGAGGAGAGGCTACGCGTCTTCAAGGCCGACAAGCTGCCCGTTCCGACGAACGATCTGCCGGCCGTCCTGCAGCGGCAGGAGGGCTACAAGTTCCACGACCCGCAGGGCCACGAGTACCGTCCGATGCTCAACGAGGAGCACGCCGCGCGGTTTTTCACCGTGATGGACGATCTGGCCAAGGACATCGTCGAGATGCTGAAGACGATGGAGACCC
The DNA here is from genome assembly GCA_035691305.1 of bacterium. NCBI lineage: Bacteria > bacterium. The sequence goes on along the minus strand of DASSJF010000025.1, from coordinate 18,329 downwards.
GGACGCGCCCCGGGGCCTCCGAGACGCCGGAGCGTCCGGCGGTCTATCTGGCCGAGCCGGCGTCGGACCTCGAGGAGGCGGTGCTCGAGGTCCGGCGCGACCTCAAAGACCGCGGCTACACCGTCCTGCCCGCGGGCAGCCTGCCGTACCGGGTGCGCGAGCTGAGCGGGCAGGTGAAGGGCTGGCTGGAGCGCGCCGCGCTCTCGGTCCATCTGGTCGGCAACGAGTACGGCGTCGTCCCCGAAGGCGAGCGCGAGAAATCGATGGCGTGGCTGCAGTATCAGTGGGCCCTCGAGCAGGGGGCCCGCGACGGTTTCACGCGGCTGGTGTGGATCCCGGGCGACGTGGAGCCCTCCGACGAGCGGCAGCGGCGGTTCATTCAGTACCTCGAGGAAGATCCCGGCGCCCAGACCGGCTCGGACGTGCTGCGAACCCACCTCGAAAACCTCAAGGCGGCCGTTCAGGAGAAGCTGCGTGCGATCACGGCGGCGCGCGAGAAACAGGCCGCCAGGACGCCGGCCGCGGCCGCCAAGTCGGCCGCGGCGACCACGGAGCCGCCGCTCGTCTACCTCATCTGCGACCGGCTGGACCGCGAGTCCGCGCCGCTTCTCGCGCTCAAGAAATACCTGTTCGATCAAGGCTACGACGTGATGCTCCCCATCGAAGACCAGGATGAGCGAGAGGCGCTGCGCGCGCACACGGAGATCCTGGAAAACTGCGACGCCTGCCTGATCTACTACGGGCAGGGGTCCGACCGGTGGTTCGGCGCCAAGTTGATGGACTTCCGCAAGATTCTGCGGCTCAGGCAGCAGCCGGTGCGGGTCAAGGCGATTTACGTCGCCCCGCCGGACACGCCGGGCAAGCGTGAACTCGCGACGCACGAAGCGATCATTGTGCGCGGCGCGGAGACCTTCGCGCCTGGGCCCCTGGACCCGTTTCTGCACCGCGTCTCCAACGGCGGCGGAGAGCGCCGCTGATGGCGGCGGAGATCCGGACCCATCCGTTCCCGGGGCTGCGTCCGTTCGAGCCGGGAGAAGAACATCTCTTCTTCGGCCGCGAGGGGCAGAGCGAAGAGATCCTCCGTCGCCTGCGCCGGCAGCGCTTCCTGGCCGTCGTGGGGACGTCGGGCAGCGGCAAGTCGTCGCTGATCCGCGCCGGTCTCTTGCCCTATCTCTACGGCGGCTTCATGGCGCACGCCGGCTCGCACTGGCGCGCGGCGATCTTCCGTCCCGGCGGCGATCCCATCGGCCATCTCGCGCGGGCGCTCAACGATCCGGCGGTGCTCGGCCACCCGGCGGCCGTCGGCGAGGACGCGGCGCAGAACGCGATCCAGCTCGAGGTGACGCTGCGCCGCAGCGGCCTCGGCCTGATCGACGCGGTGCAGCTCGCCAGGCTGCCGGAGCACGAAAATCTGTTGATCATCGTCGACCAGTTCGAGGAACTCTTCCGCTTCGCGGACGCGGGCGAGGCGCGGCGCGAGGACGACGCCGCCGCCTTCGTCCGGCTGCTGCTCGAAGCGACCCGGCAGCGGGACGTGCCGATCTACGTCGTGCTGACGATGCGATCCGATTTTATCGGCGACTGCGCGCGGTTCCGCGAGCTCCCCGAGACGGTGACGGAAGGCCTCTACTTGATCCCGCGGATGAACCGGGATCAGCTGCGGTCGACGATCGAGGGGCCGATCCGGGTCGCCGACGGGCACGTGTCGCGGCGGCTCGTGACGCGTCTGTTGAATGACGCCGGCGAAGACATCGACAAGCTGCCGACCCTGCAGCACGTGCTCATGCGCACATGGGACTGCTGGGAGCGCGGCCATGCGGACGGGCAGCCGGTCGACCTGGAGCACTACCAGGCGGTCGGCGGCATCGGGGAGGCGCTCTCGCGCCACGCCGAAGAGGCCTATCTGGAACTGGGCACCGAGCGCCGGCGCGCGATCGCCGAGAGTCTCTTCCGGGCCCTGACGGAGAAAGGCCCGGACAACCGCGAACTGCGCCGCCCGACCACCGTCGCGGAGATCGCCGCCGTGGCGGGGGCGGATCCCGCCGCGGTCATCCCGGTGATCGAAGCGTTCCGGCGCCCCGGCCGGTCGTTCCTCATGCCGCCCGCGCCGATCTCGCTCGATAAAGACACGGTTATCGACATCTCGCACGAGAGCCTGATCCGGGGCTGGCACCGCCTCAAGGGATGGGTCGACGAGGAGTCCGAGTCGGCAAAAGCCTTCCGGCGGCTCGCGGACCAAGCCGCGCTGCGCGCCGCGGGACAGGCGGGGCTGTGGAGCGGCCCGGATCTGGCCGGCGCGCTGGCGTGGCGCACGCGGCAGGCGCCGACCGCGGCGTGGGCGAGCCGGTACCACCCAGGATTCGAGCAAGCGATGGCGTTTCTCGACGCGAGCCGCGCCACGGAAGATGCGTCGACGAAGCGGCGCCGGCGGGCCCGGTCGCTCGCGATGGCGGCCAGCGCTGCGGCGCTGACCGTCGTCCTGATCTTCGCCGCGTGGGGTTACCGCGAGCAGCAGGCCGCCGCCGTCTCGGAGCGGGCCCGTGCAGACGAGGCGGCGATCAACCTCAAGAGACTCCAAGGGATGCAGTCGCAGCTGGCCGCCTCGTACGACACCGTCAAATCCGAACTGCAGGGCCGGGTTGCGGCGGAAGCCGGGCGCCGGCGGGCGCTACAGACCGCACAGCACGCGGCGGCAGAGGCCAAAGCGGCGGCGGCGGAGGCCGAACGGCAGCGTACGGTCGCCGTCCTCGAGAGACAACGTGCCGACGACCGCGCGCAGGCCGCGCACATCGCCGAAGGCAAGGCGCGCGCGGCGGAGGACGCGGCGAAGGCGCAGGCCCGTGCGGCGATCGCCGGCCACTTGGCGGCGAGCGCCCGATCGCTGGCCAACGACCGCTACGATCTGGCGCTGCTGCTCGCACTCGAGGGCGACCGCCTCAACGATACGATGGAAGTGCGCGGCAGCCTGTACGACCTGTTGGAGTCGCACCCGCAGATGCGGACGTTCCTTCACGGGCACGCCGGGAGCGTACGGAGCATCGCCTTCAGCCCCAACGGCAGGCTGCTCGCGTCGGGCGGCGACGACCGGACCGTGAGGCTCTGGAACGCGGAAACGGGGCAGCAGATCGGCCGGCCGCTCGTCGGCCACACGGACACGGTGCGGAGCGTCGCGTTCAGCCCCGACGGCGCGATCGTGGCGTCCGGCGGCGACGACGCGACGATCCGGCTGTGGGACGCCGCAACGGGACGGCCCCGGGGCGTGCTCGGGCCCGGCAACGCCAAGGATCCAGCGCGCCCGGGACACACCGCGCCGGTGCTCAGCATCGCGTTCACCCGCGACGGCAAGTTGGTGTCGGGGAGCGAGGACGAGACCGTCCGTCTGTGGGACGTCTCGACCGGGCGCCAGCTGTACAAGTTGGGACCCGGGGACGGGAAGGGCACGCCCGGCCACACGGCGTCGGTCTGGAGCGTCGCGGTCAGCCCGGACGGCAAGGTCATTGCGTCGAGCGGCAGCGACAAGACGATTCAGTTGTGGAACGCCGCGACCGGCGAGCATCTCAAGACGCTCGGCCCGGGCGACGGGAAGGACAAGCCGGGGCATACGGCCTCGGTGCTCAGCCTCGCGTTCAACCGCGACGGCACATTGCTCGCCTCGGGCGGGGGCCGCGACGATCCAACGGTCCGGGTCTGGAACCTCGCCACCGGAACGGACAAGATCGTCGGCAAACACGATTACGCGGTGTGGAGGCTCGCCTTTCATCCGGACGGCAAGACGCTGGCCTCCGCGAGCGTCGACGATACCGTGCGCCTGTGGAACGTCGAGACGCTCAAGCCGGTCGAAGGTCCCCTGACGAGCTACGCGAGCGCGGTGTACGGCCTGGCCTTCAGCCCCGATGGCCGGACGCTGGCGGCAGGTGGGGCGGACCGCCTGATCGTGCTGTGGAACGTGACCCCGCACCCGCGCCTCCAACGTCACCTCGCCGCGAGGTGGGTGTGGGGTCTCGCGTTCAGTCCGGACGGGAAGACCCTCGCGGGCGCCGACGGCAGCGACAAGCTCGTTCGGCTGTGGGACGTCGCCACCGGAACGGTCCGAACGCTGCCGGGCGATCCGAAAGACCCGGTGCGCCACACCGCAGCCGTGACCGCCGTGGCCTACAGCCCGACCGGCGATCTGGTGGCGTCGGCAGGCGGGAAGCCGGATCCGTCGGTTCGCCTCTGGGACGTCGCCACCGGACGGCAGCGGTATCTTCTCGGCCCCGGCGACCCGAAGAACGCGGCGCTGCCGGGGCACACCGATCGGGTGAACGCGGTGGCCTTCAGCCCGAACGGGAAGATCCTCGCATCGGGAGGCGACGATCAGACAATCCAGCTGTGGGATGTGACGAGGGGGCGCCCACTGAGGAAGCCGATCACCGACAACTCCGACAAGGTGGAGGCGCTGACGTTCAGCCCTGACGGCCGGACCCTCGCGTCCGCCACCGCCGACGGCATGCTGCAGCTGTGGGATGCACGAACCTGGCGGCCGCTCGGCCACGCCGTCGACAGCAGCCTGCAGGGTCTGTACGGCGTGGCGTTCAGCCGCGACGGCAAACTCGTCGGCGCGGGAGGCGATACCGGCGTCCGGGTGTGGCACGTGTCGAGCGACGGGATCGCAGGCCCCCCGGAAGAGATGTGGGGTCACACCAACACGGTCTGGAGCGTCGCCTTCAGTCCCGACGGCACCCTCCTCGCATCCGCCGCCGGAGATCACACCATGCGGCTCTGGATCGTCGGCTTGGGCGTGCCGCTCGGGCCGCCGCTGAGCCCCAACGACCACGACGCGTTCAGCGTCGTGGTCAACCCGACGGGCACGGTGCTGGCCTCGGCCTTCGGCAACGACGTCGTGCTGCTCGATCTGAGCCGCGCGTCGTGGATGCACGAGGCGTGCCGCATCGCCAACCGCGACCTCACGCGCGAAGAATGGAATCAGTGGGTCGGCGCTACGCTGCCGTACGACCAGTACGGCCACACGTGCTCGCGGTGACGGCTGGCGCGCGGCGGACGAGACGGCATGGCTGAGCGCCGCTACGCGGTCCTCATCGCCAGCAGCGAGTTCGTGCCCGCCTCCGGGCTCAGCGCGCTTCGCTGCCCGCCCAACGACGTCGACGGGCTGCGCGAGGTACTGACGGCCGCGGGCGGCTTCACCGACCCGATCGTGCTCAAGAACGCGCCGCACAGCGATGTGCTGCTCACGATCGAGCGGGTGTTCCGGCAGGCGGCGCCCGACGACCTCGTGCTCCTCTACTACTCCGGGCACGGCAAGCTGGACCTCAACGGACGGCTCTATCTCGCCACCGCCGACACCAACACCTCGACGCTGCTGACGACGTCGGTGCCGACGCAGAGCATCCGCGACATCGTGTCGGACTGTTCCTGCACGAAGGTCGTGCTGATCCTCGACTGCTGCTACAGCGGCGCGGCGGACGCGACGTACAAGAGCGGCGGCGTGGACGACCAGCTGAAAACGCTCGCCGCCGAGGGACGCGGGACCTACATCCTCTCCGCGTCCACGGGTTACCAGGTCGCGAAGGAGCGCGCGGACGCGCCGTACAGCGCGTTCACGGGATATCTCATCGACGGCATCCACCACGGCGCGAAACCAGACGAAAACGGCAACGTCACAGTGCCCGAGCTCTATCGGTACGTCAGCGACGGCATGCGCGGCGGCGCCCAGACGCCGATGATGTCGGGGCGCAACGTGCAGGGCACGATGGTGATCGCGCGCCGGGTCCCGGAGGCAGGGGCCAGACGGCACGTGAGGCGCGCGCGCGTCTTTGTCAGCTGCGACGATGCCGGGGCGCCGGCGGTACAGGACGTGCTCGCGGCGCTCGCGGCGGAGTGCGAATTCTCCGTCGATGCGATGATGCCCGTGGGCGCCACGCGGGCGAAGTGGATCGAAGAGCGGCTCGGCGACGCGGACGCCCTGATCGTCTTTCTCTCGGAGCGTTCGGGCAGCAGCTGGAAACTGCTCACCGAGCTCGAAACGGCGCATCGCCTCGCGCAGGCGCACGGCGGCCGCCCGGTCACGCTGCCGGTGCTGGTCGGCGCCCTCGGGCCCCTCCAACCGCCGCTCAGCGACTACTTGAATCCGATCCAGTGGGCCACGTGGAAAGGGCCGGGCGACACGGCGCGGCTGGTAGAGGCCCTTCGCGAGGGCGTTGCGCTCGGGAGGACCGCGAGGCGGAAGTAATCCGGGCCAGCATCCGGCCGAAGCGCTCCACCTCGTCCTCCGTGTCGTCGTAGTGTACCGAGGCGCGCACCGGCTCGCAGCCCGGCGTATCACGCCGGGCGCCGTCGACGTCGATCACGGCATGACTACGGGAGCTTTGTGGACGCGAAGATCAGCGCCGCCGCGGAGACCGCGTCCAGCAGCGTGAAGATCATGTTGCCCTGGCCGGCGCTGATGAGGAAAAAGACCCCGACAACCATCCCCATGATCAGGGCGCCGGTTTTTGCCTCCTTCAACTTGCCGTCCTTGTAGTTCTTGTAGCCCACGGCGTAGGCGACCGCTGCAACCCCGAGAACGAACAGGAAGTTCAGCAAATCGCCGGTCATGACGACCAGCCCCGCGCCGACCGCCAACAGAATCGGCGCGACCATCAGCGCCTGCTCGATGTTCTTGGCGGCTGCCGCCGCCATCGCCGGCGCCGCCGCGGCGGCCGCGGGCGCGGACTGAGGAACAGGCACCGAGACGACCGGCGCCGCGGTTGGCTGCGGCGCCGGCGCAGAAGGCTCCGGTACCGCCGGCGCCCTCCGGACGGGCGCGCCGCACTCGGGACAGAACTTCACCCCTTCGGCAAGCGGCTTGCCGCACGAACCGCAGAACATCGCCGACTCCCCCTCCGGCCCATCCCGATCAACGGGCCGCGCATTATCACGATTCGCCGCCCACGACCCCGACCGCCGCCGGGGCCGCGGCGGACGTACGCTGTCCGTCGCGCACCTGCCAAAGTCCCTGCTGCACCAAGCCCAGCACGACAAACCAGGCGACCACCCCAATGGCCACGTACTTGACGTCCAGGAGCGGGGGGATCGGAGAGTCCCACAGCATATGCAGGGCGACCGGGATCAGAAACGCCCTCCAGAAGGTCGCGTCCATGAACGGCTTTAGGGTCATGGGCGCGTCGCCCTTCGCCCTCCACAGTGCGCCGGCCGCGATCGCCGTCCACGCCACGTGCGCGAACGGCGAGAGGAGCGCGCGCACCTGCGTCTCATTCGCCGCGGCGAGGAGCGACTGCGTCTTCAAGAGGTAGGCGAACGCGTATCCCGCACTCTCAAACCACGCGAAGCCGGCGCCGACCGCCGCGCCGAAGAGCAGGCCGTTCAGGATGTACTTGTACCTCGCCTGGTGCATGAGCAGGGCAACCACGAGGAGTTTTCCGCTCTCCTCGACGATCCCCGCGCTCGAGGCGCCGAGCCAGTTGAGGTTGGAGACCTGGTACCCGAACAACGCGACGACGATCGAGAACACGCCCCCGAACGCCATCAGCATCAACGTAGTGTGGAACGGAACGTTCCGCGGCGCGTTGAACTCGAAAAACAAAAAGAGCGTGGCGAGCGGCACGGCGAGCGCGCCGATCGTGAGCATGCCCGGAATCGCGAAGACGTTGCCGAAGTTGAACGCCGCGAACGCCAGGCCGGCGTAGAGCAGCGCGACAAACGCCAGCACGCGGATAAACAGCCACGGGCGGGGCCACGCCGCCTTCACCTCCCCGAGATCGGGTGTCGTCCGCTTCGTTCCCGCGACGAGATAGTCGTCCATCTCGTCCGTGGTCCGGTGCTTGAAGACCTCGCCGAACATCTCGCGGAAGCTGAAGCCCTCGAGGTCTTGCGTGCCGGCCAGCCGCTCGAGGCGGAGTTCGGCGGCGCGAAGGGCGCCGTGGTTGCGATGGGTGGCGGGCGGCGGCGGGGGCGCGGGCCGCGGAAGCGCGGCCGCGGGGTTCAGCGGCGACCCACAGTGGGTGCAAAACCGGTCTCGAGCATCGTTCTCCGCCCCGCACGACGGGCAGCGCATTCAGTTCTCCCCCTTCGAGACCGGAATGCGGAGCGGTCCGCCGTGACGGAGCTCCCGGCGCGGCTTCTTTGATTCGGCGGGGCGGGCGTCCTTCCGGGTGATCCCTGGACTCTGGATCAGAACGGAGCGGGAAATCCGGTAACCGATCCTCCGTCCGTCTTAGAGGATCACCGGTGCGTGATAGGCCTCGGACGTTTCCCGGAGGACGGCGAGGTACTCGCGCGCCGTCGCGAGGTCGTCCGACTCGACCGCGAGCAGCGCCAGTTCGCGGCGTATCGTCTTCGCCTCGCCGAGACGGCGGAGGCCGTCAAAAAGGCGGAGGCTTTCCATCAGGGACAGGCGGGCGAGATCCATCCGGCCCAGCATTCGCTGAATCGTACCGCGAAGCCAGAGTGTGGCGGCACGGTCCTCAGCGGGCGCGCCGTCGTCGTCGGGAAACAGAGCGAGCGCGGCCTCGCCGATCGTTTGCAGGACGTCGGCTCGAAGATGGGCGTGCACCGCATCGACGAACGCTCCCAGGGTCCGCGCCGCGCCTCGAACCTGCCGCGCCGCCCCGTACATCGCGATGCTGGCCGAGTAGTGCCGCCGAGCCTCGGTCCACCGCTCCGCCTGCGCCTCGAGATCGCCGAGCTGCCAGTGAATGTCCGCGAGCCGCCGCCGGTGCTGCACGGTATCGTAGACCGCAATGGCTTCGCCGGCGTGCGCGATCGCCGCTTCATAGGAACCGTCCTGCGCGGCGGCCGCCGCCCGACGGGCATGCCGGCCGCCGGCGTGCTCCGGATCGGCGAACGACTGGCCGGCGCCGAGCGCCTGGCGGTAAGCATCGGCCGCTTCAGCCGTCTGCCCCATGCGCTCGCGCGCGACTCCGAGGTAATAGTGCAGCGCCGCCGCGGGCGACGGATCGCCCTCGGGCCCGGAAAGAAGGTGGAGGGCCGCCTCGAACGTCCATGCCGCCGACGCAGGGTCGCCGGCAGCGAGTTTGCTGCGGCCGAGGCACGCCTGCCCCCGCACAAGCGTCTCGCGGTCTCCGGTGTGCGCCACCGCGCGAACCACCCGCTCCGCACGCCGCCACGCCCGCAGGTCGTGTCCGTTCCGCTGGTCCAGACAGGCGAGGGCTAGCTCGATGCGCGCATGCAGCAGGTCGTCGCCGTCGCCGGACGCGGCGTCGTTCGCCCGCTTCAGCCACGCCGACGCCTCGGCGAGCGCTTCGGCGTGGAGATACGCGAGGCCGACCATCAGGAACGCCTCGGCCTCCCGGTCCTCGGTGACGCCGTCGAGGAAATAGGAGAGCGGCCGGTTGAGCCGCCGCGCGAGGATCTTGAGTGTGGTCAGGCGAGGCGTGCGGTGGTCGCGCTCGAGCTCCGAGATGTAGCTCTTCGAGAAATCGCGACCGCCCAGTTGTTCCTGGGTTAGCCGCTGTTCGAGGCGGGCGGCACGGATCTTCTGTCCCAGTGTCATGCGGGGTGCCCCGAACTCAGGACCGTCCCACCCTCGGCCGTCTGACAACTGTGGCAATTCAGTTTCTACAGTACCCTGCCACATCTGTCAAGTGAAACTATATAGAAGCGCGCCGTAAGTAAACCGCCGTAAGTAAACCGCATCTCGCGGTCGCGCGGGCCATATGCTGAGGGCGCCGTCGACCGGAGACCCACGGCCCGCGGTCCTCTCTGTCAACTCCGCGAGTCCTCGACGTTGCTTGTCGCGGTGCCGGGACGCACGTACCATCGGGACACGAAACGCACCGCCGGGAGATGCGGCGTTGCTCTTCGACAAGTTGTGGGATCAGGTCAAGGGCGCGGAGCGCACGGGGACGCTGACGGTGGAGGAAGCCCTCGACTGCGCGACGCGGCTGCCGCAGGCCCTGTTCTGCTCGATGATGGAATGCTTGGCCGAGAACGGGGAAGACCCCGCGATCATCGTAGTGCAGGTTGCCCGATTGCACGTCGTGACGCTTCGACACCTGCGTGACATCGCGCGCACATTGCGCGGGCGGCGCGCCCGGGGGGTGCACTGAGCGCCGGCCGGCGACTTGCGGATTGATGTTGGTTCATCTAAAATTATAGATGTTCTGACATCAGTCTCGCAGGAGGGCCGGCATGCGCGGACGGATACGCGCCGAGCGCCAGGCGGGCGACGTGAGGGCGCGCGGCGAGGCCAAGATGGGCATCCACGTTCCGAAGGAGCTGCATCGGCGGTTTCGGGCCCGTCTGATCCTCGAGGGCCGCCTGATGCAGGACGTGATCCGGCATTGGGTGGACGAAGAGGTCATTGCGCACCGCACGCGCCAGCCCGCCACCGGAGGTCTCCGCTTCTTCAAGGGCGTCGATCGGAGCACGTTGGCGGCGATCGCCGTGCCCATCGAGCAGGACAAGATCCGCCGGCTCAAGAGCAAGTTGTTGATGGAAGGCCGCAACATCTCGCAGTGGGGCACGGAGCGCATGGAGCAGTTTCTGCGAGAGCGCGGCTGAGGATCACGGCGGCGCTGGTCTGCGCCGCCGGTGTCGCGGCCCTGCCGCTCCTGCGTCCGGCGTTCGCGGCGCTGCCCGCGCTGACCGTCTACGCGACCTCGCCGACGATACGCACGTCGCTTCACCTGCAGCCCGGTTTCGCGCTCATCGTGAGGGCCGACCGGCGCATCGACACGGTCGCGATCGGCGACCCCCGCGTGATCACCGCGGCGCCGGTGCGCCGCGGGCCGGATGTCTTCGACGTCGTGCTGCAGCCGCTGTCCGACACCGGTACGACGAACATGGTGCTCTGGCTCGGGGACGTCACCACCATTTGGAATCTCGACATCGGTCCGGGCCAGCGTACGGCGGACGTAGTGTTCGTCGTCACGCGGCCGCACGCTCCGGCGCCCGCAGCCGCCCCGACGGACACACGGAGACCGTCGTCCCCGCCGGCGGCCCCATCGCCGTCGTCCCCGCCGGCGCCGCCGGCCGCCGCCGGGGCGGCACCGGGCGGTCCGTCGCCCGCGGTGCTCGACCTGCGCGAAGCGGTCGGCGGCGTGACCGCCGCGTTCCACGCGACTCGAACGCGCAGCGGCATTCTGTTGGGGTACGAGATCACCAACGGCGCCGGGGGCGATCTCGTCATCAAACCGTCCTCGGTGCTCGTGCGCGCGGACGGCCGGCCCGCGGCCTACGGCATGGGGCGCGACAGCGTCGACCGCGGGAGGCCCGATGTCATTCCACGGGGCGCGACAGAGACGGGAGTGATCCACATCGCCGTACCGTCGGCCCGCCGGGTCGAGCTGATCCTCGCCCTGTTCCCGGCCGGCGCCGACGAGTCCGCCGACCACGTCAACGCCCCCGCAGCGCGCACCGGCACCGCCCCGGCGGCGCCGGTGCCGATCGTCCTCCAGGCGACGTTCAGCGGGCTGGACCGCCTGCCGGTGACGGCGGCACCCTGACCGGGTCCGCGCCGGACCGGCCCCGTCGCGTGCCGGACGTCGACGCCCTGCTCGCGCTCATGCCGCGGTGGATCGCGGCCGGCGTCGCGCCGCGCAGCGGCGAAGATTTGGAAGAGATCGTCGCGGACTTGGGGCGACCCCCCCACCTCCGGTTCACCGACGGCGCCGCGGTCTCGCTCGCCCCGCGGGAAGTCACCACCGACGACATCCAATACGTGATCGGCCGGGTCACACGGTTTCGGGAAGACAACCGCACGGGCATCGAGCGCACCCTCCACCGCATCGCCTGCGTGCGCGACCGCTACCACGAGATCGTCGGCTTCACGTTCCGCGTCGGCCGCGCGGTCGCCGGTGCGGCGGAGCCGATCGCGGATCTCCTCGCGGAGGGTCATCACATCTTGCTCGTCGGGCCGCCGGGCGTCGGCAAAACGACCGTGCTGCGCGGCGCGGCCGCGGCGCTGGCGGATCAGATCGGGCGGCGCGTCGTGATCGCCGACACCAGCAACGAAATCGGCGGAGACGGCCGCGTGCCGCACGCGGCGATCGGGGGCGCGCGGCGGCTCCAGGTCCCGCTCTTCGACCCGTCCCGGCCCGCCCCACCCGGCGAGCGGCAGGCGCACCTTGTGCTGCAGGCGGTCATCAACCACGGCGCGCAGTCGCTGGTCGTTGACGAGATCGGGTTTGAAACGGACGCGCGCGTGGTCCGGACGATGGCACGCCGCGGGGTGCAGGTGGTGGCGACCGCGCACGGCCGCCGGCTTCAGGACGTGGTGTTCAATCCGGACCTCGCATGCCTCATCGGCCAGCCCCGGCCGATCGTACTGACGGCGGACGACGCGATGCGCCGAGGCGCCACCCGGCATACGATCCTCGAGCGCACCGAGCCGCCGGCGTTCGACCGCGTCGTCGAGCTGGCGCGCCGTGACCTGTTCGTGGTGCACCGCAACGTCGCGGACTCCGTCGATGCGATCCTGAACGGACTCACGCCCCCGGCGGAGCTCCGCCGGGCGAGTGGCCCCGCGGAGCTCGAAGGGACCTAGCGCCTGAGAGCGCGCGAAACCGCAGGACCGTGCAATGGTACCGCCCAATGCAGCACCACCGTGGAACGCGGGGTTGTGAAGTGGTTCGACAGCCGGATGGGCTACGGCTTCGTGATCGACGCGGAGGGACGGGATGTGTTCGTCCACCGGCGGATCGTGCGCCGCGCCGGTCGGCGCCGGCTCGAGCCCGGCGAACCCGTGGAATACGAGGCGGAGGTCACGCCGCGCGGCGTGAAGATCACACGTCTGGTCGTCGGGGAGGCTCCGAGGCGCCCGGCGTGACGGCGGGACCGTGCGCGCCGTCGTCCTGTGGGGCCGGCCCATGCGCCGCCCTGCGGACGGTCGGGAACGCGATCACGCCGGTTTGACGAACCGCGGTCTGCGCCTTGCGCTGCGGCACCCGCGGGTGGTTCGCGATGTTGAGATCGAGGTTCTTGCCGCAGGTGCACGTGATCTTGGTGACCTGGCTCGCATCGACCCAGACGTTGCCGGAGGTTTCCGCGTGCTGCCTCGCGGCCTCGATCGCGCCGGAGGCCTGTTCCTCGGCGTCTTCGCGCTCGCCCTGGGCGGGCGTCCCGGTGCCGTAGACCGAGTAAATAAATTTCTTCGGGTAGTAGATGCTGTATTTCTTGCCGCAGCGGCCGCACGGAAATGTGAAGACCAACGCCACCCACGATCACCTCGGCCTTCATTCTAACACAGGCGGCCGACGCAGCCTGGGACAATGGATACTAGGGCAGGAAAGGCACGCTTTGCTGTGATAGCATACGTTCACTTGAGCCCTGGGAGGCTGGCAGTCCATGGATGGGCGCACGGTCCGCACGTTCGCACTAGGCATCGCAATCGGCGCGGTGGCCGCGACGCTTGCCGTCGGAACGGCGGCGATGGCGTGGACCCGCCATCACGGCGGCACGCAGGTCCGGATGGCGCTCGTCGTGCGGCCGGCGCAGGGCGCGCCGCTCAACCCGCGCGAGTTCGTGCCGGTGCCGCCCCTGAATCAGCCGGGTAACGTCCCGAGCCAGGCGCCCTTCCCGGGCACCGGCTCGCAGCAGGATTGCGACAGAGTGCTGTTCTTCTACCAGGGCCGGCTGTACCAGTTGCGGCCCGGGCCCATGCCGCGGAACGGCGGCAACCCCGAGTTCTTCTACATGCAGCCGTATGGCGGTCCGCAGGTGCCGGGGTTCCCGCAGGCGCCGCCCGGGAGCGGTCCCGACATGCAGCAGCTCCCGATTCTGAAGTTCTAAACGCACCGAACCGGTCAAAGGTCGCGCGGAAAGCGAATAAACGCACGTGACGGCCGCGGCGTAAGCCCGCGGCCGTCACGTTGTTTCGGTTAATCGAAGCGGTTCTAGCCGAACTTACCGCTCGGGGACATCGACGCCGCCGTTTCCGTTGCCGTCACCGCCGTCGTGATGCCGGCGATAGACGCGGCCGCGCTGTCCGGGCGGGCCCCAGCCGCCGGGACCGCCGGGGCCGACCTCCTGACCACCCTGTCCGCCCTGAAGCACCTGCGGCATATTGAGAAGCAACTGCGTAATGGCGCCGGCGCCGGCCATGCCGCCCATCGGATTCGCCGCGGGCGCCGGCCCGGCCGCCGGAGCGGCTGGACGCGGAACCGAACGGGCAATCGGCGCAGGCCGGGAGACCGCCGGAGCCGCATGTGTCACAGCCGGTGCGGCAACCACGGGAGGCACGGGCATGGGGGCCGGGGCGGCGACGGGCGCAGGAGCCGGCATCGCGGCCGTCGGACCCGGATCGGCGATCACCGACACGGGCGCCTGTGCCTGCGGCTGCTGCGTGCCGAGCATCGCATGGCCGGGCAGGAGTGCGAGGCTCGTGATCGTCGCAATCGTGAGGCCACCGAGGGCCGTCGTCAGGAATTTCATCATGGCAGAGTCACCTCACTAACCTAGTACCCATCGTACGTTCGCATCTAACAAAGAGGGCGAGTCACGAGACCAATATAGAAAACTCGTGTGAAGAACTCGTGGAGATTGCCAGGAGAACTGAGGAAAATGCTAGCGGCCCCGGGTGAGACGCGCGTGCGCTTTAACGTCCTGATTCACCAGCGACCGCGGCCACTCACCGCGCGCGACGCGCGCCACTTCCTCGGCCACGCTGCGCTTGAGAGCGCGCCGGGCCTCTTCACTGTACCAGGCGACGTGCGGGGTCAGGATCGTGTTCGGTGTTTCACGGAGCGGATGGTCGGCCGCAAGCGGCTCGCTCTCGAACACGTCAAGGCCGGCGCCGGCCAGACGCCCCTCGCGCAGCGCCCGCGCGAGCGCGAGCGTGTCGATCAGCGCGCCGCGCGACGTGTTGACGACGACCGCGGTCGGCTTCACCATCCGGAGCTCTTCCTCGCCGAGCAGATGCCGGGTATCCGAGCCGAGCGGCGCGTGGAACGAAAGCATGTCGGACTGGCGCAACAGGGTCGGGTAGTCGACGAGCGTCGCGCCCGCCTCCGCCGCGGCCGTGCGCGAGACGTACGGATCGAACGTGAGCAGGTGCATGCCGAGCGGCGCCGCGTAGGCGGCCACGGAGCGACCGATGCGCCCGAAGCCAACGATGCCGAGGGTGAGCCCGTGGATGCGCCGGATCGGCGGGGTGACGGACGGTCCGGCCGGCCAGCGGCCCGCCCGGATCCCCGCGTCGTACGTGCGCAGCCAGCGGTGTACGGCCAGGAGCAGGGAGAACGCGTGGAGAGCGACTTCCTGTGTCCCGTAGTCCGGCACGTTCGCCACGCAGATGCCGGCCTTGGTCGCCGCCGCGAGATCCACCGTGTCCACGCCGACGCCGTACCGCACGATCGCGAGGCAGCGCTGTGCCGCGCCGATCGTCTCGGCGCTCAGCGGCGCATACTCATTCATCAGCACATCGGCGGCCGCCACCTCCACGAGAAAGGCGCGGCGGTCCTTCGCGTCGGCGACGCGCAACTCGATGCCGAGCGGCCGGAGCACCTCCTCCTCGTCGTCGAGGTTCGGGAAGTCGTGGTCGGTAATCACGGCGAGGAACGGCATAGGTACGGGGTTTGTGCCGGGGGGACGCGGTTCCTGTGCCCGGTCGACGGACCTACCGCCGCGGCAGGCCCGCGATCGCGCGGACGCGGTCCAGATCGAGGTGCCGGCCGACGAGATCCGCGAGGCCGTCCAGCCGCTCATCGAGCGTGAGCGCCCGCCGCGCTTCGCGCCGTCCGCCCGGGCCCGCCGCCGGAGCGCGGCGGCGCCAGAGCGTCTCCAGCAGCGCGTAGCGCACGGCCGCGTCCTCGAATAGGCCGTGCACCACGGTGCCGCAGACCAGGCCGTCCGGAGACGCCGCGCCTGCCGGCTCGTCGCACCGCCGGCCGCCGCGCTCGACGACGCGCACCCATGCCGGGCCGGCCGCCGTGCTGTGGCCCATATGGATCTCATAGCCCGGCGCTTCGAGGGCGGGCCACGAACCGGCGAGGCCCCCGCGGTGCGGCGGCGCGCCGCCGACGCGAACCCGCACCCGCGCCGTGCGCTTGGTCCGCGCGAACGTGGTGACGTGCGGCAGCAGGCCGAGGCCGTCGACCGATGCGCGGTCCGACTCGACGCCGCGCGGATCGTCGATCCGCCGGCCCAACATCTGGTAGCCGGCGCAGATCCCGAGCACCGGGGTGCCCGACACCGCCGCTTCCCGCACCGCGTCGGCGAGCCCGGACCGGCGCAGCACCGCGAGGTCGGCGGCGGTCGATTTGCTGCCCGGCAGAATCACGAGATCAGACCGTCCGAGGCGCGCGCCGGGCCGCACGTACCGGACGCGCACCCCCGCCTCTTGCTCGAGCGCGTCGAACTCGTCGAAGTTCGAAATGTAGGGAAGCTGCACGACGGCGATCTCGAGCGACGGCTCGTCCACCCCGTCCGAGGGCGGCCCAGACGGCGCGCGGAACCGATCCAAGGCCACGGCGTCCTCTTCCGGCAGGCGCCACGCCGGCGCGTACGGAACGACGCCGAGCACCGGGCGGCGCGTCCGCGCTTCCAGATCGCGCAGCGCGGGCCGCAGCGTTTTCGCGTCGCCACGAAACTTGTTGATCATGAAGCCGTGGACGAGCGCACGATCCGCCCGGTCGAGGAGTGCCGTCGTGCCCGCGAGCGCCGCGAAGACCCCGCCGCGGTCGATGTCGCCCACAATCAGCACGGGGGCGCGCGCGTAGCGCGCGAGCCGCATGTTCGTCAGGTCGGCGGCGCGCAGATTGACTTCGGCCGGGGAGCCGGCGCCCTCGATCACGACCACGTCGCAGGCCGCGCGCAGGCGATCGAGGGACTGCGTGATCGCGCGCCACAGCTCCCCGCGGCCGAGCGGGACGGCCGACGCGCGGCCGAGCACCACGACCTGCGTGCGGCCCGCGGGCGCCGGCTTCACGAGCACCGGGTTCATCTCGACGGCCGGCTCGACGCCCGCGGCGCGCGCCTGCACGGCCTGCGCGACGCCGATCTCGCCGCCGCCGGGCGTCACCGCTGCGTTGAGCGAGATGTTCTGCGCCTTGAACGGCGCCACGCGCCATCCGTCGCGCGCGAAAACGCGGCACAGCGCGGCCGCCAGGGTGCTCTTGCCGGCGTGCGACGCCGTGCCCTGGATCATCAGAACGCGCGCCGCGGAGCGTGGGCCGCGCCTCAATCGGGGCAAAGGATTCACGCCGCCGATACCAGAACCCCCCAGCCGGTGATGATCGGGTGAGATCGCGCACTACTCCGGATCGCCCGGCCTGGCTCGGCACGCTGCCCTACGGGCTGGTCGCGGCCGCCGTCCTGCTGCGGCTGGTCCCGCACGCCTCGAACTTTCAACCGATGGATGCGCTCGCGCTGTTCGGCGGCGCGGTGCTCCCCGGTGTGTGGGCGTTCGCCGTGCCGCTTGCCGCCGTCGCGCTGTCCGACGCGGTGCTGGGCTTCTACGGCCCGGGCATGGTCTGGGTGTACGCGGCCTACGCCGTGATCGTCATCCTGGGCCGGCTGGCGCTGCACCGCCGGTCCGTCGGGCGGGTGGCCGGCGCCGCGCTCGCGTCCGCGGTAGTGTTCTACCTGATCACCAACCTCGGGGAGTGGACCGGTCCGCTCTATCCGCATACGGCCGCCGGGCTCGCCGCCTCGTTCATCGCGGGAATTCCATTCTTCGGCAACACGGTGCTGAGCGATCTCGGATATTCGCTCGCCCTCTTCGGAATCTACGACGCGGCGCGCGCCGTGGAACGGCGCCGCACCGGCCTCAGCGCGACTCAGCGCACCACGTAGCGAATCCGCAGGACCACATACGCGGCGATCGGCGCGCCGTCGCGCGTGGCCGGCGCGAACCGCCAACCGCGGACGGCGTCCACCGCCGCCCGGTCGAGGGCGTCCGACCCGGACGACGCGGTCACCTCGACGCTGCGCACGTCCCCCGTCGCGAGCACCAGCGCGCGAATCGCCACCACGCCTTCGCTTCCCTCGACGGCCGCGGCGGCGCCGAGGTCCTGACGGCGCACCGTCAAGCGGAAGGCGTCGCCCGGATATGAAGTGCCGGGTGTCGAGATGACCCGGGGAGGAAGCACCACCGGCGCAGCCGCCGGCGGTGCGGGCGCCACGGCGTTGCTTGAGGCGCCCGATGCGTCGGCGCCGCTCAACCCCGGCGATGCGCCGGAACCCGTGCCGCCCGCGGTGCCGGACGAACCCGGCGCGCCGGTGAACGGCGTCCCGGCCCGCGTCGTACCGGCGCTCGGTGTGGCCGCGGCGGCGGGTGGCGCCGCGGAGTGAGGCGACGATGTAGACGGCGACGATGACCGCGGTGACGGCTGCGGCACCGGTGCGCGCGGCGGCACGACGAGCGTCACCGT
>DASSJF010000024.1 GCA_035691305.1 bacterium | reverse complement strand
CGGCGGCCACGGCGCCGCGGCGGCGCCCGGCCTACGGCGGCGCCGCGGGGAGCGCCGGCGCCGCCGATCCCCTCTGGTACAAGGACGGCGTCATCTACGAAGTCCACGTCCGCGCGTTCGCCGACAGCAACGGCGACGGGGTCGGCGATTTCCCGGGCCTGACCTCGCGCCTCGACTATATTCAGAGCCTCGGCGTGACGGCGCTGTGGCTGCTGCCGTTCTACCCGTCTCCGCTCAAAGACGACGGCTACGACATCGCCGACTACACCGGCATCCATCCGGCGTACGGAACGATGCGCGACTTCCGCGTGTTCCTCGCGGAGGCGCACGCCCGCGGGCTCCGGGTGATCACGGAGTTGGTCCTCAACCACACGTCGGACCGGCACCCGTGGTTCCAGCGGGCGCGGCGCGCCCAGTCCGGCACCGTGGCCCGCGACTTCTACGTCTGGAGCGACACCGCGGACCGCTATCCGGACGCCCGCATCATCTTCCGCGACTTCGAACCGTCCAACTGGGCGCTCGACCCGGCCGCCCGCGCCTACTACTGGCACCGCTTCTACTCGCACCAGCCGGACCTCAACTTCGACTCGCCCGCGGTGCGCGAGGCGATGCTCGACGTGGTCGATTTCTGGATGGAGATGGGCGTGGACGGGATGCGGCTCGACGCGGTCCCGTACCTGTACGAGCGGGAGGGCACGATCTGCGAGAACCTTCCGGAAACTCACGCGTTCTTGAGGCTGCTGCGCCGGCACATCGACGAGCGGTACCCCGCCCGCGTGCTGCTGGCGGAGGCGAACCAGTGGCCGGAGGACGCGATCGCGTACTTCGGCGCCGGCGACGAGTGTCAGATGGCGTTCCACTTCCCGCTGATGCCGCGCCTGTTCATGGCGATCCGCCAGGAAGACCGGTTTCCGCTGATCGAGATCCTGTCGCAGACCCCGCCGATCCCGCCGAACTGCCAATGGGCGATGTTCCTCCGCAACCACGACGAGCTGACGCTCGAGATGGTGACCGACGAGGACCGCGACTACATGTATCGGGTCTACGCCCACGACCCCGCGGCCCGGATCAACCTCGGTATCCGCCGGCGGCTCGCGCCGCTGCTCGGCAGCCACCGGCGCCGGATCGAGCTGATGAACGGCCTGCTGTTTGCGATGCCGGGCACGCCGGTGATCTACTACGGCGACGAGATCGGCATGGGCGACAACATCTACCTCGGCGACCGCAACAGCGTGCGCACGCCGATGCAGTGGAGCGCCGACCGCAACGCGGGCTTTTCCCGCGCGAACCCGCAGCGCCTCTACCTGCCGGTGGTGATCGATCCGGAGTACCACTACGAGACCGTCAACGTCGAGGCGCAACACGACAACCCGCACTCGCTGCTCTGGTGGACACGGCGGCTCGTCGCGATGCGGCAGCGCTACCGTGCCTTCGGGCGGGGCACCCTCGAATTTCTGCAGCCGGACAACCGGAAGGTGCTGGCGTTTCTGCGGCGGCACGAGGACGAGCAGCTCCTCATCGTCGCCAACCTCTCCCGGTTCGTGCAGTACGTCGAGCTCCCGCTGCAGGCCTGGAGCGGCCTGGTCCCGGTCGAGGTGTTCGGCCGGACGCCGTTTCCTCCGATCGGCGAGCTGCCGTATCTCCTGACCCTCGGCCCGCACACGTTCTACTGGTTCGCGCTCGAACGCCCGTCGTCGCGCGGTGCGCGCGAGCCCGAACTGCCGGCGCGCGCGCCGCTCGAGGCGCCCGACGGGTGGGAATCGCTCGTCGCCGCGCGGGATCGCGCGCTGACCGACGCGCTGTGGACGTTCGTCCGGGGCCGCCGTTGGTTCGGGGGCAAGGGGCGCGCGGTGCGCGCGGTCGCGGTCGAGCACGCGGTGCGGCTGCCCGCCGACGGCGGCGCATCCCGGCGCCCGGTGCCCGAAGGGCGTGAGGAAGGTTGGGCCGGATACGTCTTACTGCTGCGCGTCGACTACGTCGAGGGCGACCCGGAAGTCTACGCGCTGCCGCTCGCGTTTGCCCAGGCGGGCGCGGGCGCCGACGCGGTGCGGCGCGACCTGCCGGGCGCGCTGATCGCCGACGTGCGCGAGGCCGGGGGGGACGGCGTGTTCTACGACGGCGTCTACGACCGGGCCGTCGCGCTCGCCCTGCTCGACGTGATGGCGCGGCGGAAGCGTGCGCGTCCCGGCCACGCCGACCTTGCCGGCGTACAGACGCATGCCTTTCGGACGGTCGCGCCGTGGGCTGGACAGGCCGGGGCGCCGGTGCCGGAGTCATCGGTGCTGCGGGGCGAGCAGAGCAATACTTCCCTCGTCTACGGCGAGCAGTGCATCCTGAAGCTGTTCCGCCGGCCGGAGACGGGTGTGCACCCGGATTTCGAGATCGGGCGCTTCCTCACCGAGCGCGCCGCGTTTGCGCACGCGCCGCAGGTCGGCGGCGCCATCGAGTACCGCGCCGGCGACGAAACCCGGACCGTGGCGATCCTCTCGCGATTCGTCCAGAACGAGGGCGACGCGTGGCAGTACACCCTCGACCAACTCGCGGACTACTACGAGCGCGTCGAGGCCGCCGGGCGGCTGCCGGCGCCGCCGGGCGGCCCGCTCATCGCGGCCGCGCGCGCCGGCCGTCCCGCGGGGGCGGCCGGCTGGACCGGCTCCTACCTCGACGCCGCGGATCTCCTCGGCCGGCGGACGGCGGAGCTGCATCTCGCGCTGGCCTCGAATGCGGCGGATCCGGACTTCGCGCCGGAGCCGCTCACCGCCATGTACCAGCGGTCGATCTATCAGTCGGTGCGCGCGACGGTCCGCCGGGGGCTGCAGATGCTCCGGCGGAATCTGACGGCGGTCGCGGAGGCCGTCCGGCCGATGGCCGAGCAGGTCGCCGCGGCCGAAGACGAACTGCTCGGACGTCTCCAGCCGTTGTTGGAGGGCCGCGTCGACGCGGTTCGCATCCGCACCCACGGCGACTATCACCTGGGGCAGGTGTTGTGGACCGGTAAGGACTTCGTCATCATCGACTTCGAGGGTGAACCGGCCCGGCCCCTCTCCGAACGGCGGCACAAGCGGCCCGCGCTGCGCGACGTCGCCGGCATGCTGCGTTCGTTCGACTACGCGGCGCTGGCCGCGCTCGCCGATCAGGCGGCGCGCGGCGCGGTTCCGGCCCCGGACCAAACGGCGCGGCTTCGGGCCGGCGCGCGGCTGTGGACGCAGTGGGTGGCGGCGGCTTTCCTTGGCGGATATCTCGACGCCGCCGCGCCGGGCGTGACGCGGGATGGGGTGCGCCCCGCCCCTCCGCCGATCGTGCCGTCCGACGCGCGCGCGACCCAGTTGCTGCTCGACGCCTTCCTCATCGACAAGGTAAGTTACGAGCTCGCCTACGAGTTGAACAACCGGCCGGCGTGGGCCTGGATCCCGCTCACCGGCATTCTGACGCTCCTCGGCCGCCCGCCGGCATGAGCGCGCGGTGACGGGGGGAGACGCTCCGCCGGGCTCAGGAGGGCCCCGGGGCCTCGACGGCATGCCGGGCGCCGTCCTGCTCACCGGCGGACGGTGCCGTTTTCGGGTGTGGGCGCCGAACGCGCGCGCCGTTCAGGTGCATCTCGTCGCCCCCGACGAGCGGCGGGTCGCGCTGGAGCCGCGCGACCGCGGCTACCACGACGCGATTGTCCCGAGGGTCGCCGCGGGGGCGCGCTACAAGTACGTGCTCGACGGCGGCGCGGAGTTTCCGGACCCGGCGTCTCGGCTGCAGCCCGAGGGCGTGCACGGGCCGTCGGAGGTCGCCGACCCGGCGTTCCCGTGGACGGACGGCGGCTGGCGCGGCCTCGCGCTGGCGGACTACCTGATCTACGAGCTGCACGTCGGCGCGTTCTCGCCGGCGGGCACCTTCGACGGCGTGGTCCGCGAGCTCGACGCGCTTGTCGACCTCGGCGTGACCGCGATCGAGCTGATGCCGGTCGCCCACTTCCCGGGTACCCGCAACTGGGGCTACGACGGCGTGGACCTTTACGCGGTGCACACCGCCTACGGGGGCCCGGAGGGGTTGAAGCGGCTCGTGGACGAGTGCCATCGCCGCGGTCTGGCGGTCATCTTGGATGTCGTCTACAACCACCTCGGCCCCGAAGGCAACTACCTCCCGCAGTTCGGTCCGTACTTCACGGACCGGTACCGGACGCCGTGGGGCGACGCGGTCAACTACGACGGCCCCGACAGCGACGGGGTGCGGCGCTTCGTCCTCGACAACGCCTGCCGGTGGATCACGGAATTCCACGTCGACGGTTTGCGGCTCGACGCGGTGCACGCGATCTTCGACGAATCGGCGCGGCACATTCTCGAGGAGCTCGGCGCCGAGGTCCATGAGAGCGGGCGCGCGGCCGGCCGCCGCGTCGTCGTGATCGCGGAGAGCAATCTCAACGACCCGCGCCTGACGCGCCCCATCGCGCGGGGCGGCTACGAGCTCGACGCGGCATGGAGCGATGATTTCCACCACGCGCTGCACACGCTGCTTACCGGCGAGCGGATCCGGTACTACGAAGATTTTCGCGGTGTCGATGATCTGGCGCTGGCATGGGCGGACGGGTTCGTCGTCGCGGGCCGGTACTCGTCCTACCGCCGGCGGCGGCACGGCGCGCCGTCTCGCGACGTGCCCGCCCCGCGTTTCGTCGTGTGCGCGCAGAACCACGACCAGGTCGGCAACCGCGCGCTCGGGGAGCGGCTGGCCCGCCTCGCCGGCTTCGAGGCGCTGAAGCTAGCGGCGGGGACGGTGCTTCTCTCGCCGTTCGTACCGCTTCTGTTCATGGGCGAGGAGTACGGCGAGCGGGCGCCCTTCCTGTACTTCACCGATCACGGCGATCCGGATCTCGCCGCCGCCGTCCGGCGAGGACGGCGCGAAGAGTATCCGGAGGGCGAACCGCCGGACCCGCAATCGCCGGAGACGTTCGAGCGGTGCCGGCTCAACCGCGCGCTGGCGCGCGACCCGCGTCACCGGGCGCTGTCGGGACTCTACGCGGCGCTGATCCGTCTACGCAAGACCGTCCCGGCGCTGGCCAACCTGAGCAAAGAACCGATGGAGGTGCGCGTCGTCGGGCCGGACGCGCGCGTCATGATGGCACGCCGCTGGCACGG
The DNA here is from genome assembly GCA_035691305.1 of bacterium. NCBI lineage: Bacteria > bacterium. The sequence goes on along the minus strand of DASSJF010000024.1, from coordinate 21,868 downwards.
CGACAGCGCCGCGGTGATGTTGTTCAACTACTCCCCCTCCCCGGCGGTTCTCGAGGTGCCGCTTCCCGCCGGCCGCTGGGTGCTGCTGCTCGACTCGGCCGACGCACGGTGGGCGGGCCCGGGCCGCGCGGCGCCACCCGAACAGGAGTCGCACGGCTCCGCGGCACTGACGCTCGCGCCCTGGTCCTTTGCGCTGTACGATAGGCAGAGTATTGAGGGCGCGGCCGAAACGGTGCGGCCGAGCTCCGCGGGGCGGTGATGCGCTGATGCGGCTGACGTTTGTCCAACCGCGGCCTGAGCTGCGCCCGCACATCGAGTCGTTCTGGGTGTTCGAGTGCGACGCGGGGTTGCCGTCCGCGGATACAAGCATCGCCGCCCCAAACGGCTGCGCCAAGCTGATCATCCCCTACCGGAACTCGCTGCTGTCGCGGCATCCCGGCGGCCGGCCGCAAGAGACCAAGGCGCACGGATTGTACTTCGTCGGGGTCCAGGAGCGGCCCACTATCTTGACGTCCGCCCCCCGTCCGACGGGCTTCATCGCGATCGAGTTCTCTCCGCACGGCGCGCACCGCTTCCTGGACCTGTCGATGGCGGACACGGCCAACGGCCTGTTCGCGTTTGAGGACCTGCGCGGCCGGATCGGGCGCGAATGGCGGGAAGGTCTCGGCAACCTGCCCGGCGCGGGCAGGAAGGTGCAGTACGTGCAGGCGTGTCTGGCCGCGTCGCTCCGGGAGGACCGGCCGTCGTCCGCCGTCGTCGATCACGTCGTGCGGACACTGAAGAGGACCGGCGGCCTCACGCCGATCAAGACGCTCGAGGGGCAGACCGGCTACTCCAGCCGGTACCTGGAACTGCTGTTCAAAGAGCAGGTCGGCGTGTCTCCGAAGACGCTCGCGCGGATCTTCCGGTTTCAGAGGTTCTACGAAAAGTGGGCGCGAGACCGACGCTACGATCTGTTGACGAGCGAAGTGTACGACTACTATCATGACCAGTCCCACTTCGCGAAAGAGTTCAAAGAGTTTACCGGGTACGCGCCCCGCCGGTTTGCGGCCGAGGTGTCCAACGAGTTTGGGCGGCGCCTGGCGCGGCGGTAGTCCTTCGCATTTTTCCTATACTCGTCCGAGCCTTAGGCGCAGACTTCCATCGAATGACCGTCTGCGCGTGGAGGCGATCGCATGATCACCGACGAGCAAATGCGGGAAAGGCTGAAGGCGGCAAAACCGTACACCCTCATGATCTTGCATAAGACCGCGAAGAATCGTGACCCCGGACGCGACAAGATCGTGTGGGAGCACGGGCGTCGCAACTTTGCGCTGCGGGATCAGGGCTTGCTTCCCATTGTGTGTCCGGTAGGCGATGAAAGCGGCGTCGCCGGCATCGGCATTTTCACGACGAACGCGGAAGAAACGAGAAAGATCGTGGACGGAGATCCGGGAGTGCGGGCCGGAATCTTTACGTACGAACTCCACCCGATTCGAGGGTTCCCCGGCAGCGCGCTGCCCTAGGCGGAGACGCGGCGCAGCCCGGCCAGGACGGCCGTGATCCCGGCCAGGGCCAGGGCGCCGAGCAAGCCGAACGCCGCGTAGCCGAGCGGCTGCACGTATTCGGGCGCCCGCCCCCGCTTGCCGCGAAACGTGAGGGCGGCGCGGTCGACGGTTCCCGGTGTTCCGCCGACGTCCATCGGTCCGCCGGCCACCGATCCCCACTGTCCCGGCCCGAACCGCGCGTAGTACCACCACGTGCCGGCGACGGGAAAGACGTACCACCCCCGGTAGACTCCGGGCGCCGCCGGTTCCAGGACTTGGCGGTTGATCATCCCGCCGGGCCGGAACATCGAGAGCAGCATTTCTCCTCCACGGGGGGCGTCCGGAGGGGCAACCCGGACGGTGACGAGGCTCGGGCGCCCCGAGCCGCCGTCCGCGATCGCGATCTGTGCCGTGGTTCGCGGCGCGACCCGCAGCGCCGGCGCGGCGACGACCGATGCGGCGCTTCCAGCGGCAAGCGCCGCGGCGGCGGCCAGGACAATGACGATCCGGTTCAAACGTGCGCGGGAGCGTTGGCCGGTTTCTGTCCGGGTCTCCGGCGCGACACCGGATCGAGGGGCGGCTCCGAGAGAGGCCGCGGCGGCGGCGGCCGCCGCCCCCATGAGCGCCGACAACGCGAGCGCGGGCGCCAGCGCGCGCACCGACACGCCCGCCGTCCAGAACAGCCGGATCCCGCCCGCGGCCGGCGCGATGCCGTCGATCATGACGAGGTTGGCGGCGAACGTCACGGCGCCTGCGCCCACACCGGCAAGCCATCCGGGCGCGCGCCGCTCGACGAGAAGATCCACGGCAATAGCCGTCGGGATCAGCAGCGGAATCGACGGCTGTGAGATCCCGCCCCAGTCGAGGTGCGCGGCAATCATCAGCCACCCGGCGAGGGCGATGCGCATGGCGGTAAAGAGGATCGCCGTTACCGTCGCCGCGTACGGTCGCGGCGCGAGCAGCGCGATCAGGAGAAGGGGAAAGACCGGAAGCCCGGCGAGCAGCACCGGGTGGAAGAACATCGGGAACTGCGGCACCACGAACTCGTACTCGCCGGTGACGACGACCACCCCGGCCAGCAGCGTCGCCGTGAAGAAGACGGCGAGATCGCCGAACAGCCGGCGCCGCCGCGGATCGTCCGTGAGCCGGCGTTCGATCCACGCGCACACGAGCCCGCCGAAGCGGCCGACGGCGAGACCCAACAGCCCGACGAGGTGCATCGGTCCCCACAGCGTGACGTCCACGCCGTACAGCCGGTGCCACAGGTCGTCGAGCGGCGCGAACAGGAGCACCAGCGCGGCGCCCGCGGTGACGATCAGCACGCCGGGATGCAGGCGGTATCGGCCGGCCCGTATGTGATACGGCGTGTCGCGCCGGTCGCGCCGGAGCCCGTAGCCGGCGACGATCAGGACGGCAAGCAGCGCCCCGTAAATGAAGTCGTGCGGCGGGGTGAAGAAAGTGTCGCGGCCCTTGTCGATGTGCCAGGAGATGTCCCAGTAGAGGCCGAGAAAGCCGGCCAGCGCGCCCGCGGCGAGAACGGGCAGCAGTCCGATGCTCCACAGATCGTCGCGCCTCATCGCAGGCATGATACCACGGGAGGTGTGAAGATCCGGCGGCGTCCGTTCGAAGGACGTCGCGCGCCGGGCGTGAAGGACGTGCCATGCCTGCCCGCGCGCTGCCCGCGGTGGCGCTGACGCTCGGCGACCCCGCCGGCATCGGCCCCGAGATCGTCGCCAAACTCGCCGCTCGCGGTGATCTGATGCGGCAGGCGCGCGTCGTCGTCGTGGGCGACCGGTGGGTCTGGGACGACGGGCAGCAGATCGCCGGCCGGCGGACGGAACTCCACGAGGTCGCGTCGATCGGCGAGGCGCGGGCATGGCAGGAGCCGGGCGTACCCTGCCTCCTCCCGATCGAGACCGTCCGGCGGGAGGAAGTCGTTCGCACGACGGCGACCCCGGCGGGCGGCGCCTCGGTGCTGCGCGCGCTCGGCGTCTGCCTCGACGCGGCGCGTGCGGGCCACATCGACGCGTTGTGCTTCGCCCCGCTCAACAAGCTCGCGATGAAACAGGCGGGTCTCAGGCACCCGGACGAGCTGCACTTCTTCGCCGAGTACCTCGGCGTACGCGACTACGTGTGCGAGATCAACGTGCTCGAGGGACTGTGGACGACGCGGGTCACGTCGCACGTCCCGCTCAAGGACGTCGCCGCGTCACTGAGCGGCGAGCGGCTCAAGCAGGCCGCGCGGCTGCTGTACCGGTCGCTCCGGGCGGCCGGCGTCGAGCGGCCGCGCATCGCGGTGGCCGGCCTCAACCCGCACGCCGGGGAAGGCGGTACGTGCGGCCGCGAGGAGATCGACGTGATCGCGCCGGCGGTGCGGGAGGCGGCCGCGGAGGGGATTCCGATGGACGGGCCGTTCTCGGCGGATACGATCTTCCTCAGGGCGCGGGCCGGACTCTACGACGGCGTCCTCACCATGTACCACGACCAGGGCCAGATCGCGCTTAAACTCATGGGCTTCGACCGCGGCGTCACGGTGCAGGGGGGACTCCCGCTGCCGGTTACCACGCCGGCGCACGGCACCGCGTTCGACATCGCGGGCCAGAACCGGGCGAACGTCGAGGCGTTGAGCCGCGCCTTTACGATCGCCTGCCGGATGGGCGCCGCGCGCCGGACCTGAACGAACCGCCGGCGCCCGTCTGTCTCTCCCCGGCTGCCCGCGTGGAGCGGCTGGTCCGTCCGCGATGCGCGGGCGCGAGCAACTGCTCGAGGGTCTGATGATTGGCACTGTGGCCCCTCCCGGCTATCGTGAGGCGACCTCGGCGTTGGTCCTCTGTTCCCACGCGGTTCCGGCGGGCACGGCGATCTCCCACCGGAGGATGAGCATCGCTCCCTGCTGGTTACGCTCGAAGCCGGACTCGGAGTTCGAGATCGTGAAGACCGGCAGCGTCCACACGTCCGCGGGGCGATCGGCCGTGAACGTCAGGGTGAGACCGGAGTAGGTTTCGCCGGCGCGCACCACCGTCGTGCGGGGCAGGTCCGCGCTCTCCCACAGCGAGACGTGCGGGCCGGCGCCGGCCGCCGCCCACACCTGTTCCGGACGTCCAAACAGGCCCAGACTCCACTCCTCCGCGAGCACCGCCCGCAGGACGCCGGGACCGTGCCAGGTCAGGCGCACCGCGTGCACGAGGCCCCGGCTGCGCGCCGGGAGCGCGAGCCGGCGCTCGAGCGTGACCTCGCCCCCGCCGACCGGCGCCCGCCGGATCAGCGACGCGGCGGCGGCGCCCGCGCTGTCACCGACGGTCCAGGCGTACGATCCGGTGCCGAACTCGCCGAGGTCCTCGACCGCATCGCGCCACACCTCTTCGCGCGTCGCGCTCAAAGGCCACAGCCAGGTGCGCAGCGTGGTGCGGCGGACGCGGTCGTACACAAGCAGGCGGTCGAGTCCCGGCTCCTTCGCGTGGTCACCGGCCTCGTGGATCGAGACGGCGCCTTCGGTCGCCGGCGGCTCCTGCCGCACGCGCGCATGGTAGGCTTCCGCACGGCGGGTGAGGACGTTGCCGAGGTGCCGCTTCGCCGCCCGGTCGTCCCATTCGACGATGCTGCCGCCGCGGGCGGGATCGATCGTGCACACTTCGAGGGGGGTGGCCAGGTAGAGTTCCGGCCGGCCGTCCCCGTTGAGGTCGGCCGCCGACGCCTCGACGTACGGCTCCGCGTGGCGCGCTGCGTCGGCTTCGGCCTCCGCGGCGATAAGATGCCCAAACGCCGTGCCCCGGATATGGGGCAGGTAGATGCCGCCGAACACCCCGTGCCAGTAGGTGCAGTTGCACTCGCCGCTCCACAGTTCGTCGAGCGCGCGCTCCCGGGCCGGGCCGGGCGGCATCGCGTGCACCTTGCGGCCGGCGCGCAGCGCGAGGTGGTGCAGCGTGTTGGCCTCCGGGTACCGCACAAGGAAGTGCCGCCAGAACCCGCCGCGCACGAAGCTCGCGAGGTCGCCGCGGCCGCCGGTCTCGAGGTCGTGCCGCAGGCTCGCGCGCGCCTCCGCGCGGGTCGGCGGCAGCGCCCACTCCGCCATTTCTTCGTACGTCGCCGTCGGCAGGTAGATCGTCCCGGCCGGCTCGTGAGTGCGCCGGTAGTCGCCCGGGGGCACGAGGTCGATCCACCGGGCCGTCTCCAGCATCTCAAAGAAGCGGTCGACCCAGCCGCGCTCCCAGCAGTGCGCGTACGTCGTCGGCCACATCCCAAACTTTTCGCCGTCGTCACCCATCAGCGCGAGGTTGAGCGGCTCCCGCCGGCCCTCCGGGCGCACGTCCGTGTCGGCGAGCGAGCGGAGATAGTCAATGACCTCGTCCGGGGTGACCCACGGGATAAGATAGCGCAGGCGCCGGAGGCTCGGAAACAACGCCACGGCGACGCCCTCTTCTTCGGTCACGTAGTAGCCGAGGAGCTGCGTGTCGTCGAGGCCGACGGCGTGGAAGTGCGTGTCGTCCACGATCGTGTAGGCGACGCCGGCCTCGCCGAGCGGCCGCGCGAGGTGCGGCTCCCATACCCGCTCCGCGAGCCAGAGGCCGTCCGCGGCGTAGGCGAACTCGTCCCGCACCGCGCGGGTCATCTTGAGGATCTGGCCGCGCTTGTCCGCGTCGGGTACGATCGGGAGGATCGCCTCGTAGTAGGCGCCCGTCAGCATCTCGACCTGCCCGCGCTCGACAAGGCCCCGCACGCTCGCGATTAGGTCGGGGCGGTGTTTGCGCAGCCACGCGAGCAGCGGTCCCGAGTAGTGCAGCGCGAGGCGGACCTTGGGATGACGCTCGAGCGCGGCGATCATCGGCGCGTATGACCGCTCCGTCGCGTTCGCGAAGACGTGGTCGAAGTTGCCGACGGGCTGATGGTTGTGGAGGACTAGGGAGAGCGCGAGCCGTTGCATCGCCGAACCCTCAGCGCGGGCAGCTCCTCATGCCTCGCCGCTTTCCCCGCCGGCGACGAGGCCCCGGCCGCCGCGGCGGTCGCCCGGCGCGGCGGCCGAGGCCGTTTTTGGAGAGTGCTCCGTGACGCTGCCGGCCGGCATGTACAGCACGACCGCGGCGAGCCCGAGCGCGACGAGGCCCAGTCCCAGCACGAACGCCCCGTGGATGCCCTGTGCGAGCGCCTGCCTCAAGACGTCGTGCGCGGCGGCGCTCATGCCGCTCTGCGCGGCCGAATCGAGCATCGCCTGCGGGTCCGCCACGGCGCGGAGGTGGACGCGGACCGCCGCCGGGAGATGCGCGAGCCGAGCGTCGAGGATGCCGACGAGCACCGCGCCCTGGGCGCTCACGCCGATCGCGCTGCCGAGGTTGCGGGTGAAGATGTTGATGGACGTGACGATGCCGCGCAGCGGCCGCGCCACCGCGTTCTGCATCGCGATGATGAACATCGTGGCGGTGAGGCCCATGCCGCTTCCCAACACCACCATGTCGATGAAGACCACCGCCGCGGTGGACCGCGCGTCGAGCCGGGTGAGCAGCAGCGCTCCGGTCGACAGCAGCGTCATGCCGGTGACCGCCACCGGCCGGTAGCCCCACCGCAGCGCGACCCGGCCGCCGACGATGCTCGAGACCGTCCACATCACCATGTACGGCATCAGCGCTTCGCCGGCCGTCGTGGCGCTCTTGCCGATCACCGCCTGCACGAAGAGCGGGACGTAGGCGGTGGTCCCAAAGATGCTGACCCCGATCAGGAACCCGCCGAGGCAGGCGACGGAGATCATGCGGTTGCTGAACAGACTGAACGGCAGGAACGGCTCGTCGTTGTGCGTCTCCACGTGCACGAACCAGAGCAGCAGCACGGCGCACAGCGCGGCCAGCCCAAACGACGGCGCGGAGAGCCACGCAAACTCGTGGCCGCCCCAGAACATCAGCAGCAGGAGCACGATCGACGCCCCCGACAAGAGGCCGATGCCCGCGTAGTCGATCGACCCCGTCCCCTGCGCGGCGTGCGATTCCTGGAACGCCAGGGTGAGAATGAGCGTTGCGACGAGCCCCGCCGGGATGTTCACGAAGAAGATCCAGCGCCAGGCGCCGTGATCGGCCAGCGCGCCGCCGATCAGCGGGCCGACGATCGCCGCGAGCCCCCAGACGCCGCTGAAGAGCCCCTGGATGCGCAGCCGCTGCTCCACGGGGAAGAGGTCCGCGATGATCGTGAGCGCGATGGGCAGCACCGCGCCGCCGCCGATGCCCTGCAGCAGCCGGAAGAAGACCAGCTCACCCATCGACCGGGACAGCCCGCACAGCGCGGAGGCGGCGATGAACCACAGAATGCCGATTAGGTAGATGCGCTTGCGCCCGTGCAGGTCGGCGAGCCGCCCGAAGATCGGCGTCGTCACGACGAACGCGATCTGGTAGGCCGCGAAGACCCAGGAATACAGTGCGAACCCGCCAAACCTGGCGACGATCGTCGGCATCGCCGTGCCGACCGCCGTCGAGTCCATCGCCGCGAGAAACATGCCGAGCATCGCGGCGACCGTGACGATCACGCGGCGGCCCGCTTGAGTCCGCGGGGCGGCGGGACCGTCTCGCCGGCCGGCCGTTACGACAGCCACCCGAGCCGTCCCGGCACCATGATGCCCTTGGGATCGTACTGCGCGCGCAGCCGCCGCATCAGGCCGGCCGCGGAGGGCGCGGAGCCCCAGACCGGCAGGTTGGGCTTGAGCGCCGGCGGCGCGGCTTCGACCACGACGTACCCGCCGAGGCCCGGCGCGGCGGCCGCGTCCTCGGCGGTGCGGGCGATCGCATCCGCGAGCGCCGGAGCGTCGGCCGTGCACGCGGCGACGTAGGTCAGTCCGACGCCGGCGTGGGCGAGCACCGCGGGCGGCGCTCCCGCCGCGGCGGCTTCCGCCGCGGCGGCGACGTCGAGCCAGCGCGCGATCGGCGTGCCGGCGCGGAACACGACGCTGCCCGGATGCGACGCCGGGGACGGAAACTCGGCGACCGCCCGCCACAGCGCTTCGTGCGGCGCGCCGGAGTAGACGTCGACCGATGCGTGCGGGCCTCCGGCCGCCGCGGCCAAGGTGCGCATTTCCTCGATGTGGCGGGTCCGGCTCTCCTCGAGCCCTTCCGCGAGCAGCAGCACGCCCCACCGTGCCCCACCCGCACCGGTTCCGCCTCCGGGGACCGGGCGGCGGGGCGCGCCGCCGTCGCCGGCCGGGAGCGATACACCGGCGCTCCTCGTGAGCATTGCGAGCGCGGCCGGACTCGCCGCCTCCAGCGCGGACGGCAGCAGATACGAGCGCATCACCGCGGTCGTGAGGGTGTGCGCCGCCGCGGCGCCCGGCAGAGTCACGAGGACCGTCACACCTTCGCCCGGAAGCGGCAGGACCTTGAAGGTGACGTCCGTGATGACGCCGCACGATCCGAAGGAGCCGATGAACAGCTTGGACAGGTCGTAGCCGGCGACGTTCTTGACGACTTTGCCGCCGGCCTTGATCACTTCGCCGGTCGGCAGCGCGACGCGGATGCCGATCACAAGGTCGCGGATCGACCCCCACAGGAGGCGCCGGGGGCCGTTGCGGTTGGCCGCGACGAGCCCGCCGATCGTGGCCGCGTCCGCGCCCGGCGGGTCGAGCGGCAGCCACTGCCCGTTCGCGGCGAGCGCCTGCTGCAGCTCCCGGAACGGGGTACCGGCGCGCACCGCCACCACGTAGTCGGCCGGCGTGTAGTCGGTGATGCCGGTGAGCCGGGTCGTCTCCACCACAAGGTCCGCCCGAGACGGAGGATTGCCGAGATGCTGATGCGCACCGCCGCCGCGCGGGATCACGCCGGCGCCCGAGTCCGCGGCCGCGGTCAGGAGGGAGGCGATCTGCTCGGCGTCCGCGGGCACCGCCCACAGTCCCGGACGCACGCCATCGATCCGCCGCGCGTCGAGACGGTCGGGATCGAGCGCCAGGTGCGCGTCGCCGACGATCGCGCGGACCCGCGAAGCGAACGCCCCGCCCACCCGGTCCTGCGCGGAGGAAACGCTGCTCATGGAGGGGCGGGCCACGGTGACGTTGACGCCACCGCGTAGGACCGGTCGAGCAGATCGACGACGTGGCATGTTTCGATCGGCACGCCGCGCGCGCGGATGCCGGCCGCCAGCTGCAGCAGGCAGCCGGGATTCGGGGCGACGAGCAGGTCCGCGCCGGTCCGCATCACCGCGCGCATCTTCTCCTCGAGGATCCGCCGCGAGTACTCCGGCTCCACCACGTTGTAGATCCCGGCGCTGCCGCAGCAGCGATCGGCTCCCTCCATCTCGACCAGCTCGAGGCCGGGGATCCGCCGCAGCAGGTCGCGCGGCTGGCGGCGGATGCGCTGGCCGTGCGCGAGGTGGCAGGGATCCTGATAGGTCGCGCGCACGCGGATCTCGCCGAGCGTGCCGGTGAGGCCGAGCTCGGCGAGAAACTCGCTCGCGTCGCGACAGATACTGCTGAACGCTTCGGCCCGGGCCGCATACCGGGGGTCGTCACCGCGGAACAGCACCGGATACTCCTTGCACGCGACGCCGCAGCCGGCCGCGTTGATGATCACCGCGTCGACGCCGGCGCGCAGGAAACCCTCGATGTTGCGGCGGGCCATCGCCTGGGCGGTCGGGCGCTCCCCGTTGTGGATGTTGAGGGCGCCGCAGCACGCCTGGTCCGCCGGCACGACGACCTCGCAGCCGTTGCGCCGCAGCACGCGGACCGTCGCCTCGTTGGTGCCCGGGAACAGCACGCTCATCGCACAGCCGCTCAGGAACCCCACGCGGGCGCGGCGGGGGCCGATCGCGGGGAAGACTTCTTGCGCGGGCGCGAACGCCTCGTCCGGCACCCCCGGCAGCAGCGATTCCATCTCGCCGAGGCGCTTCGGCATGAGGTGCAGGCGGCGCAGGAGCGGGCCGAGCCCGCTGCGCTGGTAGAACCTGAGCAGGCCGGCCGCGGCGCGCAGCCGCTCCGGGTGCGGCATCAGGTGTCGCAGCGCGGCGAGCGTCACGCGCCGGGCGACCGGCGACCCCGTCGGGCCGACCTCGGCGCGGCCGGCCTCGATGATCGTCCCGAAATGCACGCCGGCCGGGCAGGCCGTCTCGCACGCGCGGCAGCCGAGGCAGACGTACATATGCTCCTCGAGCCGGTCGTCGATCGGAATACGTCCCTGCGCCGCCGCCTCGATCAGGTGGATGCGCCCGCGCGGCGACTCGGTCTCGAGGCCGAGCATGCGGTACGTCGGGCACGCGGGCAGGCAGAACCCGCACTGGATGCACTTGTCGAGCTCCGGAATCAGGAGTCGCGGGATCGGGCGGGCGGCCGCGGTCGTAGCCATCGCGCTCAGATCCACAACCCCGACGCCGCCAGGCGCGGCGCGCGCCGCGTGAGCAGCTCGCCGCAGGAGACGGGTGTCGGGAAGATTTTGAACGGGTTCATGCGGTCCTCCGGGTCGAACGCGGCCTTCAGCCGCCGCTGCGCACCGAGATCGGCGTCCGAGAAGATCCAGGGCATGTAGTTGTTCTTTTCGAAGCCGATGCCGTGCTCTCCGCTGAGGCTGCCGCCGGCCGCGACGCAGGCGGAGAGCATCTCCTCACTCGCCTGCATCACGCGGTCGGTCTCGCCCGGCACCGTTGCGTCGTACGGAATGAGCGGGTGGACGTTGCCGTCGCCGGCGTGGAAGACGTTCGCGACCCGGATGTTGTGGCGCCGCGCGATCTCCACGATCTGGTGCATGATCGCCGGCAGCTGGCTGCGCGGGACGACGGCGTCGTGCAGGTAGTAGTTGGGCGCGAGCCGCCCCATCGCGCCGAAGGCGCCCTTGCGCGCGGCCCAGTAGAGGTGGCGCTCGTCCTCGGTGCGCGCGATGCGGATCTCGCGGGCCCGGTTCCGCCGGCAGAGGTCTTCCACGGTCGCCGCGCACCGTGCGAGCCCCTCGCGGACGCCTTCGACCTCGATCAAGAGCACGGCCCCGGCGTCCAGCGGCAGCCCGGCGTGGACCGCGGGCTCGACGGCCTCCGCGGTCAGTTGATCGATCATCTCGAGCGAGGTGGGTCCGATGCCGGAGGCGATGATGTCCGCCACGGCCTGGCTCGCCTCCTCGATCGTCTCGAAGATGCCGAGTATCGTGCGTACGGTCTCCCGGCGGCGCATCAGCCGGACGGTGACCGCGGTGACGATGCCGACGGTGCCCTCGGAGCCGACCGCGAGACCGGTCAGATCGAGGCCGGGCTCGTCGGGTCCGCGGCCGCCGAGGTGCGCGACCGAGCCGTCGCCCATCACCATCTCGAGGCCGAGCACGTGGTTCGTCGTGACGCCGAAGGCGAGCGTGTGGACGCCGCCGCTGTTGTTCGCGACGTTGCCGCCGATGCTGCAGGCCGACTGGCTGCTGGGATCCGGCGCGTAGAAGTAGCCGTCCGCTTCGACGGCGCGCGTGATGTCGAGGTTGATGACGCCGGGTTGCACGACGGCGACTCGGTTGTCCACGTCGATCGAGAGGATTCGCCGCATCTTGCTCATCGCGACGACGATCCCGCCGATCGGCGTGATGGCGCCGCCCGACAACCCGGTGCCGGACCCGCGCGCGATGAGGGGGACGCCGAAGCGCGCCGCACCCCGCACGATCGCGGCGACGTCGTCCGTCGACTCGGGAAAGACCACCAGATCGGGAATGGCCGCGAGGACGGAGCCGTCGTACTCGTACGCCAGCAGGTCGACCGGCCGCGCGAAGACACGGTCGCGCCCCACCGCGTTCCGGAGGGCGGCGGCGAGCGCGTCGCGATCGGCAATACGAACGCGGAGTTCGGCGAGACTCACGGCCACTTCAGTATAGCAGACGCCCGAAGGCGCACGGCCGATGCGCCCCCGCCGGTCCGCTTTCTACCGGTCCGCCGAGATGATCGTGCCGGCCAGGGTGCCCGCGTCTTCCGCCAGGCCGAGGAACGTCGCCGACTTTCGTTTGCGCTGAAAGTGCACGCCCATGAAGTGCAGTCCGCGAACCACTGTGCTGGAGCCCTCGCGCTGGATCGGGAAGCCCATATCATCGAACGCCTGCGGCAGACGGACCCAGCGGCCGTAGTCCGGCCGGAAGCCCGACGTAAAGACGATCGCGCCGAGGCGGTCGAGCCGGAGGGCCCCGACCGGTTCGGCCGCAAACGGCAGCGGCGGCGGCATTTCCGGTGCTCTCACGCCGCGGGCGCCGCAGGCTTTCCGGATGAGGTCCCGGACGAGCGCATAGCGTTCATCGCCCCACGCGACCGATTCCGTCACGTCGGACGCGAAATGCGCGACACCCTCCTCGACGCCCCTGAGGTGGCCGGTGAGCCGCACCCCCTGCGCCTGCAGCGTACGGTAGTGGCAGTCGTGTCCGCCGTTTCGGCCGCTCGCCTGGATATTGGCCGCGAGCCGCGCCGCGGGGCTGGGTAGATCCGCGACCGTGGCCTCAAACCACGGCGTCTCGACGAGCCACGAGACGATGTCGCGGCCTTCGATTCGCCGCGGCCCCCACGGCGCCCGGCCGCAGGACAGGTACGTTTCCCGGCCTGCGTTCCTAAGCTCCTCCGCGAGTTGACACCCGGTTTGCCCGCTCCCAACGATAAGTACCGGACCGTCGGGCAGCGCTCCGGGGTGCGTGTACTGCTCGGCATCGACGGCGTGCACGGACGCGGGAAGCTGCGCCGCCGCCGCGGGCCGGTGCGGCTTCTGATACGCGCCGCTGGCGAGAACGACTCGGCGGGCGCGGATCGCGCCCGCCGCCGTGCGGAGGATGAAGCCGGCGCGTTCGTCCGCCTCGAGCGCCGTTACCGTCACGCCTTCGCGTACCGGCGCGCCGAAATTCCGCGCGTAAGCGACCAAGTGCGCCACGATTTCGTCCCTCGGCATGAAGCCGTCGGGATCGCCGGTGTACGCGTACCCCGGGAGCTGGACGGTCCAGTTCGGAATGACGAGGCAGAAGCTGTCCCAGCGGCCTCGCCACGTCTCCGCGACGCGGGCCCGTTCCAGAATCACGTGCTCGACGCCGCCCCGCTGCAGTTCGTAGCTCAGCGAGAGTCCGGCCTGTCCGGCGCCAATAATGACGACGTTGGCGGATTCCGTCACGTCGTTCGTCCGCGCTACGGTTTCCGCGCGAAGCATCCGCGTGCCCGCAGCGGGGTCACGACAGTTGTGCGGCGTCGGCCCGTCGCCGCGAAAGCAATGGAACCGATGAAGACAGCGTGCCGATCCGTCACGGCGGCCCCCTTGCGGCGCGATCCTGACGAGTCCGCCGAAGTTCGCGGCTGCTCCGGCAGGGTCCTTCCCGGCGCGGTCGGAACCGTGTCTCGATGCGCATCTATACGATCGGCCACTCGACGCGCTCGCTCGACGAGCTGGTCGAGGCGCTGCGGCGCTTCGGCGTGCGGACGCTTGTCGACATCCGCACGGTACCCCGGTCCCGCCACGTTCCGCAGTTCAATCAGGACAACCTGCGCCGGGCCCTGCCGAACCGGCGAATCAGGTACCGGCACATGAAGGCGCTCGGCGGCCTCCGCCGGCCGCGACCCGATTCCACCAACACCGCGTGGCGGAACACCGGGTTCCGGGGATTCGCGGACTATATGGAAACGCCGGAGTTCGAGGCGGCGCTCCGCGAGCTGCGGGCGTTGTCGCGCGAGGCGGGGCCGGTCGCGATCATGTGCGCCGAGGCGGTGCCGTGGCGGTGCCACCGGTCGCTCGTCGCGGACGCCCTCATCGCGCGCGGGGACGAGGTCGTGGACATCATGGCGCCCGCGAGCGGCCGGCCGCATACGCTGACACCGTGGGCTCACGTTGAAGGGACGAAGGTCACCTATCCGGGGTCGCCGCCTCCGCGAACTCGGCGCGAGTCACACGCGGGACCCGAGTAGTTCACCCCGCCAGGGCGCCCGCCTCGATCATCGATGCGAGCCGTTCGATCCGCTCGGCGAACATCTTCTCGCCGAGATCCGCGGTCGAGCCGCGCGCGTCGCCCAGGATGCCGGTCGGGCTCATCTCGTTCATCGGCGGTGGGACCTTTGAGCGCCAGCGGATCGAGGCATCGCCGGTGAAGCCCTCGCATGCCTTGTCCATCTGCACGAGGTCCGGCCGGTGCGCCAGCATGAGCGACGTCTCGCCCTGGGCCGCGTGAACGCCGAGCCTCTTCATTTCGAGGCCCTCGCGGGCCGCGAACGCCTTCGTGTGCTCGAGCCACTCGTCGAAGTCCTCGACCGCCGAGATCCTGAGGCCCGCGTGCTCTTTGCGCACACGCGGCAGCACGCCCCGCAGCGCGCGGTAGTTGCCGCCGTGGCTGCATAGCAGGATGATCTCGCGGAAGCCGTGCCGCGCGAGCGACCGGCACGCTTCTTCGATCGTCTTCTCCAGGGTGGACTCCTCGATGCTGACGGTGCCGGCCATCGGAAGATGCCCCGCGGAGTAGCCGATCGTGATAACCGGCGCCACCAGCGCGTCGCCGAGCCGGCGCGCGAGCCGCACGCCGGTCGCGTACCCGAGATAGGTGTCCGTGCCGATCGGCAGGTGCGGGCCGTGCTGCTCCATCGCCGCCAGCATGACGATCACGCGCCGCTTCCCGGCGGCGATCGTGTCGCGCACCTCCGGCCAGGTCATCTCTTCGATCAAGACGGTGTCGCGCATCGAGGTCTCCTCCGCGGTGCTCCCGAAGACGCCTTCGCGGCGGTCGAGAAAGAACCCCTTCCATCCGGAGGACCCATGAGCAGCAGCGCGCGCGATGAGCCGATGACGTCGCTCCGGTCTCACCTCGCCACGATCGCCGATCTCAAGGCGGCCGCGGCCGTCCTGCGCTGGGACCAGGAGACGCTGATGCCGCCGGGCGGCGCGGAGGGGCGGGCCCTGCAGCTTGCGACGCTGGCGCGCCTCGCGCACGAGCACCTCGTGTCGGACGCGACGCGGCGCCTGCTGGATGCCGCCGAATCCGCCGTGCGCGGCGGCGCCGCCGCGTCGGACGCCGCCGCGTTGGTGCGCATGACGCGCCGGGACCTCGATCGGGCGTCGAAGCTGCCCGCGGAGTTCGTCGCCGAGAAGAGCCGCGTGGCCGCGGTCGCCACGCACGTCTGGCGGGACGCGCGGCGGGCGGACGACTTCGCCGCGTTCCGGCCGCATCTCGAGCGGATCTTCCGGCTGGCGCGGCAAGAGGCGGACTACGTCGGCTACGGCGGCCACCCCTACGACGCGCTGGTCGATCGCTACGATCCCGGCGTGACGGCGCGCGAACTGGAGATGCTCTTCGGCCGGCTGCTCGAGGTCGTCGTGCCGCTGGTGCGCGCGATCGCCTCGCGCGCCGGGGTCGTGGATCCGGGGGTCCTCGACGCCGAGTTCGACGAGACGGCGCAGCGGACGTTCGCGCTCGAGGCCGTGCGGGAATTCGGGTACGATACGCGGCGAGGCCGGCTGGACCTCTCGGCGCATCCGTTCTCGACGAAGTTCCATCGGGACGACGTCCGCATCACGACGCGATTCGGCCGGCGGCTGTCCGCGGTGTTCGGCACCTTTCACGAGTCGGGCCACGCGATGTACAGTCAGGGCACCGCGGCGGCGCTCGAGCGGTCGCCGCTCTCGGACGGGGCGGGCAGCGGGATCCACGAGTCGCAGTCCCGCCTGTGGGAAAACCTCGTCGGCCGCGGCCGCCCGTTCTGGGAGTATGCGTTCCCGCGTCTCCGGCGGACGTTCCCTGAGCAACTGAAGGCGGCCGACGCCGAGCGCGTGTACCGCGCGGTGAATTACGTCACGCCCGGGCTGATCCGCGTCAACGCCGACGAGGTTACCTACAACCTGCACATCGTGCTGCGGTTCGAGCTGGAGAAGGCGCTCCTGACCGGAGATCTCGCGGTGGGCGACCTGCCGGCCGCGTGGAACGACAAAATGCGGGCCTACCTCGGCGTGACGCCGCCGAGCGACGCTGACGGCGTCCTGCAGGACATCCACTGGTCGAGCGGTCTCGTCGGCTCGTTCCCATCGTACACGCTCGGCAACGTCGCGTCGGTCCAGCTGTTCGAGGCGGCGCGACGCGCGCATCCGTCCGTTCCCGACGACCTCCGCGCCGGACGGTTTGGGACACTCTACGGATGGCTGCGCGACAACGTCTACATCCACGGCCGCAAGTTTCTGCCGTCGGAGCTGCTGCGGCGCGCCACCGGCGGCTCCCTGACCGCCGAACCGTACCTCGAGTACCTGGAGACCAAGTTCCGGGAGTTGTACGGGCTGCGGTAGCGATTCCACCATCGATTCGAACGTGGGGACCAACGTGGCCGCGGCGATCTACCGCCACGGCATGTGGTCAATGATGTGAACGCGTGGGCGGTTCGCCGGCCGACAACCAGCAGTCTCAGTAGTCTCGAGCCGGCGCCGCCGGCCGGGCGCCGTATACGGCGGGGAGCGGCGCGCGCCGCTCCCCGCCGCTATACCTTGAGCCGCGGGTCGAGGACGTCCCGGAGGCCGTCCCCTAGCATGTTGACGCCCAGCACCGTCAGCATGATCGCGAGGCCCGGGAACGTGGAGATCCACCAGGCGTCTCTCAGGTAGTCGCGGCCCTCGCTCAGCATCCGACCCCATTCCGGAGTCGGCGGCTGGCTGCCGAGCCCGATGAACGACAGCGCCGCGGCGGCGAGGATCGCCGTCCCCATCCCGAGTGTGCCGGCGACGATGACCGGCGCGACGACGTTCGGCAGGATGTGGCGGCCGAGAATGACCCGCACCGGCACGCCGATCACGCGGGCCGCGTCGACGTAGAGCTGCTCTTTCGCGACCAGCACCGACCCCCGGACGAGGCGCGCGTAGACCGGGATGCCGGAAATGCCCACCGCGATTTCCAGGTTCCGAAGGCTCGGCCCCAGCACGCTGACGATTCCCAGCGCGAGCAGAATCCCGGGGAACGCGAGCATCACGTCGACGACGCGCATCAGCACCGCGTCGAGCGCGCGGCCGTAGTAGCCGGCGAGGAGCCCGATCGCGGTCCCGACGGTCGCCGCGATGCCGACCGAGATCAGCCCGACGGTCAGCGAGATGCCCGATCCGTGGACCACGCGGCTGAAGGTGTCGCGGCCGTACTGATCGGTGCCCATCGGATGTCCCGAGCCCGGGGCGGCGAGCGCGTCGCCGATGTCGATCCGGATCGGGTTCACCGGGGCGAGCGCGTTCTGAAAGAGCGCGACGAAGACCAGGGCGCCGACGATGACGAGCCCCGTGACGGCGCCTTTGTGCCGCCGCACGCGGCGCAGCACGGAGCGAAGGCGCGTCCGGGACGCCGTCCCGCCCCGGCGGGCGGCGCTTAACGGCGGCGCCGCCGAAGACTCCTCGCCCGGTGTGGGGCGCCCGCTAACCATACCGGATTCTGGGGTCGACCGCGGCGTAGACGACGTCGACGGCCAGGTTGACGAGGACGTAGATGACCGCCACGAACAGCACGACGCCCTGGACCAGCGGAAAGTCTTTGTTCAGGATCGCGTTGACGAGCAGCCGGCCGATTCCGGGCCGCCCGAACACGGTCTCGATGATCACGGTGCCGGCCAGCAGCTGGCCGGCCTGAAGGCCGAAGATCGTCACGATCGGAATGAGCGCGTTGGCGAGCCCGTGCCGGAACACGACGGACGGCCCGGCCAGCCCCTTCGCGCGCGCCGTCGTCATGTATTCCATCCGCAGCACTTCCAGCATGCTCGAGCGCGTGAGGGCCGCGGTGATCGCGGCGGCGCCGGCGCCGAGGGCGAGCGCCGGCAGCACGAGGTGGTCGAGTCCGCCCCCGCCGGTCGCCGGCAGCAGACCGAGGTGCAGCGAGAAGACGAAGATCAGCAGCAGACCGAGCCAGAACGACGGCATGGACACGCCGAGGCGCGCCAGCATCATCGCGCCGACGTCGGCCCACGAGTTCTGGCGGATCGCGGCCGCGACGCCGAGGGCGACGCCCGTGGCGGCGGAGAGCACGAGCGCGGTGAGGGCGAGCTGCGCCGTGGACGGCAGGAGTTCCATGATCTCCGTCGTGACCGGCCGCCGGTCGCGGATCGATTCTCCGAGATCACCCCGGGCGGCATGCACGACGAAGCGGGCATACTGCTGCGCGAAGGGCTCGTTGAGGTGCAGCTGCGCGCGCATCAGCGCGATCTGCTGCGGGCTCGTCGCGAATTCGCTCAGCATCATCTTCACGGGATCGCCCGGGATGAGGTAGAGCATCGAGAACACGGCCAGGGTGACGCCGAAGACGACCGGGACGGTCGCGAGGAGCCGTCCGGAGATGTAGCGGATCACCGCGGGCGGACGTGCGGGAGGGCGGCGCTCCGGTGCAGACCGGCGGCCCCGGTCTGAACCCCCGGGAGGCCGTCGGCGCGAATGATGTGGCCGTCTTGGATCACGCCGGCCACCCGGCGGACGGCGGAGACGTCGGACAGCGGATTGTCCTTGAGCACGATCAGGTCCGCGCGTTTGCCGGGCTCGACCGTGCCGATCTCCGCGTCGAGCCCCAGCAGCGTCGCCGCGTCCGCCGTCGCCGCGCGAAGCGCCTGGTACGGCGACAGGCCGATCCGCACGAAGATTTCGAGCTCGGTGGCGATGTCCGGATGGGCGGCCGCGGGCGACCCGTTGTCCGAGCCCGCCGCCACGCGCACCCCGGCGCGGTAGGCGTCGCGGAACCGCTCGACTTTGAGATCCCAGGCGCGGCGCGCCAGCTCGACCACGGATGCGGGCAGGTGGTGGTCCGCCCCGGTCTCCTTCATCTTGTAGTAGATCGAGAAGGTCGGCACGATGAAGCCGTTCCGCTCGCGCAGCAGGTCGATGGTTTCCCGGTCCATGAACGAGGCGTGCTCGATGGAGTCGATCCCGGCGCGGAGGCAGTTCTTGATCGACGGCGCGCCGTGCGCGTGCGCGCACGTCTTGCGGCCGGCCTTCGCCGCCTCGCGCACGCCGGCGGTGAGCTCGTCGGCGTCGAGCTGGGTCGACGCCGGCTGTTCGCCCTCCTCGGCAAAGCCCCCGCTGGCCATGAACTTCACCCAATCGGTCCGGACTTTGATTCGCTCGCGGACCGCGCGCCGGACCTCGTCCGGGCCGTCGACCTCCTGTCCGTAGAACCAGCCGTGGCCGCCGGTCATCGTGATCATCCGCCCGCACGCCACAATCCGGGGGCCCGGAATCTTGCCCGCGGCGATCGCCTCGCGCAGCAGCACGTCGCTGTCGTTGAGCCCGCAGGTATCCCGAATCGTCGTGATCCCGGCGAGCAGCGTGCGGCGGGCGTTGTCCGCCGCACGCAGGATGCGCGTCCGCGGGTCGTGGGCGAGCTCCGCCTCGACGAGGTCGCCGCTCAGGGTGATATGACAGTGCGCGTCGATCAGCCCGGGCATGACGTACGCGCCGTGCAGGTCGAGAGTCGGACCGCCGTCCGCCGCCGCGATCGGTCCGGCGTCTTGCGGCGTCACGACCCGGCCGATCCGGCCGTCCTCGATCAGGACATCCGCCGGGCGGGCCGCGGCCGGCCCGGCCATGGAGACGACCGCGGCGTCCTTGAGCAGCACGCGCATGGACGTCCCCTTCTAGCCGGGCCGCACGACGGGCGTGCCGCCGAGCATGACCATCGCCGGATTCCGGAGGGCCCCAAGGTCTTCGAGGGGGTCGCCCGCCACGCCGACGATGTCCGCGTGGTATCCCTCGCGCAACGTCCCCACGTCGCCGGCGCCCATCGCCGCGGCCGCGGCCGAGGTCGCGGACACGACCGCCTCCGCGGCCGACATCCCGGCGCCGCGGAGCAATTCGAGCTCCCTGACCAGACCGTCGAACGGCGTGAATCGCCAGCCCGCGTCCGTGCCGGCGACGTACCGGACGCCCGACCGCCGCATCCGTGACGTGTTCTCCGTGTTGCCGTCGTTCATCCGGTGCCACCGCTCGACGGCGGCCCGTTCCTCCGTCGTCGGGTCCTCCCGGGCGGAGAGCGCGTCGACCAGGAAGTGGCCGACGCAGAGCGTCGACGTGACGCCCACGCCGCGCTGCGCGACCGCGTCGGCGACGTCCGGCTCGTATCGCTGTGTGCCGCGCGCGTCGGCAAGAAACAGCGCGTGCTCGATGTGGTCCGCGCCGGCCGCGAGCGCGTTCCGGGTGGCGGCGGCGCAGGTGCAGTGGATGCCGACGCGCCGGTTGAGCCGGTGGGCTTCGTCCACCGCGGCGCGCAGCTCCTCGACGGTGTATGACGGCCGCGACGAGTCGGTGCCGACCGTGCCGCCGCCGCTCGCCATCATCTTGATGTAGTCGACGCCCGCCTTGACGAGGCGGCGGACCATCGCGCGCACACCCTCCGGCCCGTCGGCTTCGCCGCCGAAATACCAGCAGTGCCCGCCCGTGATCGTCATCGGACACCGGCACAGGTGCAGGCGGGGGAGGGCCGCGTACCCGAGCTGCTGCGCCCGGCGCAGCTCGAGCGAGGTGTCGCGCATGCTGCCGCAGTCGCGGAGCGTGGTGATTCCGGCCCGCAGGGCGGTCTGCGCGTTGTGCATCGCCGACGCGAGCAGCACCCCGTCCGGCTCGCGCACGGACGTCTCGAACGGGGTGCCGTCGCCCGGCAGCACCAGGTGCACGTGCGCGTCGATGAGGCCGGGCAGCAGCGTGTGGCCCGCGAGGTTGAGCTCAGGCGCCCCCGGAGGCCAGTCTCCGCGGGGGGCCCGGCCGCCGTACACGCCGTGGATCCGGCCCCCGCGGACCACGACCGTGGGATCGGCGAGCGGCGGCGCCCCGGTGCCGTCGAGAAGCCGCGACGCGCGGACGATCAGCCATTCCGGACCGCGGGGCGTCACCCGGCCTACCTGCCGATGGTCGCGTCGCCCAGCACGGGATATCCCGAGTAGTTGTACTTCGTGCCGGTCACCGTGGACCGCACGATCCAGACGGACAGCTCGTCCACCAGAGGCACCGCGACCGCCTGATCCATCAGAAGCGCCTCGAGCTTCGCGTAGGTGGCCCGCCGCTTCGCCGGCTCGAACGTCGTCCGGCCCTCGGCGAGCAGCCGGTCCACCTCGGCGTTCGCGTAGCAGGACCAGTTGAAATTCCCGCCGATGTTCGTGGACGCGAACAGCGCGGCGAGGCCGTTGAAATCGGAGTCGCGCAGGAACAACACCGGCCCGTTGGTCGCGCAGTGGTAGTTGTCCTCGTACCACGGCGGCCGCGCCTGGCTCTTGATCTTCGCGTCGACCCCGAGCTGGAGCAGCTGGCCCTGCATCAGCTCGACCTCCGGCAGGTTCCCGCTGCCGTAGTTGATCGAATTGATCTCGATCGTGAGCGGCTGGCCGTTCTTCATCCGGATGTTGTTGGGACCCATCTTCCAGCCGGCCTCGTCCAGCAGCTCGGCGGCCTTCTTCGGATCGTACTTGTACTTGGCGCAGAG
>DASSJF010000023.1 GCA_035691305.1 bacterium | reverse complement strand
GGGTGCGGCCCGCCCGGCGGCGGCAGCGCGTCCGGCACCCGCGACGCCCGCGCTCGCCACCTCGGAAAACCCCGGCGGACAACCGGTCGTCGCACCGCAGAACGCCAAGATCCAGGCGTTCGGGACGATCAATCAGAGCGTCGAACTGCGCGCGGACGCCACCGAGGACCAGAACATCCGCCGGCTCCTCGGCGGATTGGGCGCCTACCGCAACCCGCTTCGCAACTCCTGGCAGGTCGACTACCGCTACTACGCCGAGGCCCTCAAGCGGCTCATCGCCGCAGGTTACCAAGTTGAAGGCAAAGACTATCTCGGCCGGCCGCTCGAGCAGTGGGCGCCGGCGCGCCGCGGGTGGACGCGCATCACACGATAAACATCGCGTCTCCGAAGCTGTAGAAACGGTAGCCGAGCCGGACCGCTTCGGTATATGCGGCCAAGATGCGCTCGCGCCCGGTGAAGGCGCTCACCAGCATCAGAAGCGTCGTGCGGGGCAGGTGGAAGTTGGTGACGAGCGCGTCGGTGACTCGAAATCGGAATCCCGGCGTGATGAAGAGCTCCGTGCTGCCCCGCGCCGGCGCGACCGTCCCGTCGTCTCGCGCGACCGACTCGAGCGTCCGCACGACCGTGGTGCCGACGGCGACCGCCCGGCCGCCCTCCGCTCTCGCCCGGTTGATCGTCTCGGCCGCTTCCGCGCTCACTTCGTACTCCTCGGCGCCCATCCGGTGCCGGCGCACGTCCTCCGCGTCAACGCCGCGAAACGTGCCGAGGCCCACGTGAAGGGTCAGAAAGACGATACGCACGCCGCGCGCCCGAATCGCGTCCAAGAGCGCCGGCGTGAAGTGCAGACCCGCGGTCGGCGCGGCGACGGCGCCCTCGTGCCGGGCGTACACCGTCTGATAATCGGCCGGGCTGTCGAGCGGCCGCTCGATGTACGGCGGCACCGGCATCTCGCCCGCGCGTTCGAGGGCCTCACGAAGATCGCCCGCGGATCGGACGGTGACGAGGCGCGTACCGCGCTCCGTCGGCTCGCCGACCGTGACTTCGATCGCTCCCCCGCCGAAGGCCAGGCGCGCCCCGGGCCGGAGGCGCCGGCCCGGCCGCACAAGGGCTTCCCACCGATCGGCCGCCGGCGGACCGGCCGACGCCGGCGCGAGTTTCAGCAGCAGCACCTCGACCACGCCGCCGGACGCGCGGCGGCCGCGGAGCCGCACCGGCAGCACCTTCGTGTCGTTGAGGACCAGCGCGTCCTTGGGCCGCAGATGCTCCGGGAGGTCCCGGAAGATGCGGTGCTCCAGCACGCCGGCGTCGCGATGCAGGATCAGGAGGCGCGAACTGTCACGCGGCCGCGCGGGCGCCTGCGCGATCCGATCGCGCGGCAGATCGTAGTCGTAGTCCGACAGCCGGAGACTCAGAGGGTGAACGCCTCGGTGGTCGGGGAAGATCGCATCGTGAACCGTCAGTATCTCGGCTCGATTGTCACACCCGTGTAATAGTACTTGAGAATCTGCTCGAACGTGAAGCCGCGCGCGGCCATCGCGCGCGCGCCCCACTGATCGAGGCCCACCCCGTGGCCCGAGCCGCGGCCCGTGAAGCCGGCAGCGGCACCCTCGCGCGTCACGCTGAACATCGTGCTGCGCAGGACGCTCGGGCCGACGAGCAGCCGGAACCGGTTCGCGTTGATCTCCTGGGTCCGCCCGTCGCCGCCCCGCAGCACGAGCGTGACCACCCGTCCCCACGGGGTCACGCGGCCGGGGGCGACGTCGTCGAGCGCGGCCAGATCGGTGCCGCCGCGGCGGAGATCGCCTTCGATCGCGGCGAGCGGCAGCACGGCGCTCCACGCGACGCCGGGCGCCTCGAGCGCGTACGGATCCGGTACGCCGCGAAGGTATGGATACGGCGTGCCCCAGACGTTCTCGCTGTCCTCGGTGTGGCCGCCCGAGTTGGAATGATAGGCGGCGAAGATCGGCCGCCCGTCGTAGGTGATGATCGTTCCGCGCGTCGCCTCGACCGCCGCGGTCGCGGCCGGATCCTCCGCGGCGGCGCCGAGATAGACCTGCGCGTCGGTCGTCGCCTGGAGGTCGAAGCCCGCGCCGGCGCCCGCCTGACTCCCCTCCCGCGCCAGCATCCGCTGGACCGCGAGCGTGCGCGCGGCCACCGCCTGCGCGCGAACGGCGGCCTGCGGCCAGCGCGGATCGATCTCGCCCTTGATGACCCCGTCGACGTACTCCTCGAGGTCCACGAGATTCACGACGGTGAGGCGGCCGGACGCCGTGCGTCGGAGTTCGAGCGATCCTCGGTACGGGCGTCCGTCGGCCCGAAGAAAACCGCGCTGCGCCGTCAGCCGGACCGCGGGGCCGAAAGACACTCCCGACAGGCCGATGCCGCCCGCGCCGTTGGCGACGGCGATCCACCCGCTCCCGCCCGGCGCCGCCGGGAGCACCGTCGGCGGCGGCGTGGTGAACATCGCGACCGACACGTCTTCGGCGGTGACCGGGCCGTCGGCGGCGATCTGGACGGAGGGACGGTCGATCAGGATGCCGACGCGGACGAGC
>DASSJF010000022.1 GCA_035691305.1 bacterium | reverse complement strand
TCAACGAGCGCGTCTACGCGCCGTTCAAGGACGCTCGGGTTCGCCGCGCGTTCGCAATGTCCATCGACAAGGACAAGATCGTGCAGACCGTGTTCTTCGGCCTGTTCACGGCGGCGCGGGGGATCACGCCGCCCGGCATTCCGGGCTTCTCCGCGGACTACAAGGGCCTCGCGTACGATGCGACGCGGGCGAAGGCACTGCTGACGCAGGCCGGCGTCGCGGGCAAGCTGCCTCCGTTCACGATCGCGGTCAATCCGGGCGGCTCGCTCTATCAGATGGCCGCGGAGCCGGCGGCGGCGATGCTGAAGCAGAACCTGGGCGTGGACGTCGGGCTCCAGAAGACCGAGTACGCGACGTTCATCCGCGCCCTGATCGCAAAGAACGTCTACGCGGCGTTCCTCACCGGGTGGACCGCGGACTACCTCGACTACAGCGACTACATGGACGTGCTCGTCTACAGCACGTCGCCGTTCGACCGCACGAACTACAACAATCCGGCCGTCGACCGGCTGATCGACCAGGCCAACGCGGCGTCAACCGACGCCGACCGCAACGCACTGTACCACAAGGCCGAGGCGATCGCGGTGGACGATGCGGCGATGGTGCCGATCTTCTACAGCCGCAGCGCGATGCTCAAGAAACCGTACGTCACCGGGCTTGAGACCGCGCCATGGGCGCCGGGTTACCTGCCGCCGGCCCGGGTCGTCATCCAGAAATGACGGCGGGGACCGCTACTCCCACGTGACGGTGGGGTAGCGGCTGAGCGGCTCCCACCCGGACTCGGTGATCAGGATCGTGTCCTCGACGACGCCGGTGCCGACGTTTTCCATCACGACCATGGGCTCGTAGGCCATCGTCATCCGGGGCCGCAGCTCCGCCGGGTTCCCGGCGAAGAGGCCGGGGGCCTCAAACAGCGACACACCGAGGCAGTGTCCGAACTGCCCGGGGCAGTAGTACTGCTCGTACGGCGTGCCGCGGACGACGGCAGCGAGCGCCTGGGCGACGCCGTCGACCGTCACACCGGGGCGGATCGCCGCGAGCCCCGCGTCGTGGAGCTCGAGCCCCATGGTCAGGAGCTCCCGTCCCACGCCCGACGCGCCGCCCACCATCGTGCAGCGGCTCACATCCGACTTATAGCCATCGAATGACGCGCCGAGATCGATGAACACCATGTCGCCTTTCTCGAGACGCCGCCGGCGCGGGTGGCTGTGCTTGAGGCCCGCCCGGGGGCCCGAGACGATGCTCGTGGCGAACGCCTCCGTGGCGCCGAGCGCGTGCATCCGCTGCACCGCGGCGGCCGCCAGTTCGGTCTCCTCGATCCCCTCGCGCAGCAGCCCGAATGCGGCGGCCATGGCCTCGTCCGCGATACGGCCGGCCTCGCGCAGCTTCCCGATCTCCTCGTCGCTCTTGTAGCGGCGAATCTCCGCCAGGATCGCGTCGGCAGCCTGCAGCTGCGGCAGCCGCGCCATCAACGCGCTGTACACGGGGTGCGGCAGCAGCGCGGAGCCGATGATCCCGACCCGCTTCCCGCCCCCGAGGGCGTCGGCGGCCAGCTGAGCGGCGCCGTCGATCGGGCCCCCGTAGACGGGCCGGCGGAGGACCACCCGGACGTCGGGCACGCGGCACATCCAGATCATCGAGTGCATGGGCTCGCCGTGCATCACGGCGTCCGTCGCAAGGCTCATCCGGCCGTCGGCGTGGACCACGACAAACGCGCTGCCGACAACCGGCGCGAAGTTGGTGAGATACTCCACGTTCTCCGGCGCCTCGCGGGTCCCGTAGACCACGACCGCGTCAAGGCCGGCCTTCGACATGCCGCCGCGGAGCGCGGTGAGCCGGCGATCGTACTCCGCGTCGCTGACGAGATTCACCCGATACGGCGCGCGCGACTCCATGTCATACGGTACCCGCGGCATGCCGAACCCCCCGCTGTCGGTTTCGGGTACGCTAGCGCGCGGCGGCGGCCGCCGGCTGCTGCGCTCCGTCTTTCACGCTCTCGAGATAGGCAAGCACCTCTGAGAGCGGCGCGACGTCGCCGTATTTCATATCGATGCCCCAGAGGGTGACCTTCTTCGCCACGGCGCTGCGATCGCAGACGCATTCGAGCGGGATGATCACGCGAAAGTTGTGGCTGAATGCGTCGATCACGGTAGCCTGGACGCAACTGCTGGTGACGGTCCCGGTGACGATGACGGTGTCGACACGGCCGTAGATCAGGTACGACGCCAGCTCCGTGCCGAAGAAGGCACTCGGCGCCGACTTGACGATCACCGACTCGGTCTCGAGCGGCGCCAGTTCCGGCACGATCTCGTACGCATCACCGGCCGCCATGATCGGACGGCGTACCGCGGTGGCCTTCGAGAGACCGCGCTCCGCCGGAACGCTGCGACGCCGCGCGGTGGAAAAGAAAACCGGACACCCGGACGCCCGGGTCCGATCGAGCAGCGTGCGGATGTCTCGCACCGCCCGCGGCGCGTCCGGCGTGCTGAACGGATAGGCGGGATCCACGAAGGCACGGTACATGTCGACGACCAGGAGCGCCGGCCGGCGTCCGTACCCGATTCGGCCGCCCCATCCGCCCTGCGTGTAAAGGTCCCGTTCGGCCTGCGGGACGACATCATCCCAAATCGCCACGGCGCTCCCCTCCGTCCCCGCGATCGCCGGAAATTGGCCGTGCACCCACCGTCGACAATACCGTCCAAGCGGACTCCGCGTCGCCGGCTCCGACCAGGTGCCCCCGCGGCACACGAGACGCCTTACGTACCGTTGCTTCCTTCCGGACCTGGCGGGGTTGGTAAGATCTCGTTGCGCGGGACCCAATCCTCCTCGTCACGTGCGCGGACCGGACCCTGAGCGATAGTGCCTCGGGTGGGAGTTCAGTCCCGCTGGAGCGGGTTGCGGGTACAGGGAACCGCTAGCTCCCCACCTAGCACGGCCAATCCGTAGTATAGCACTCGCGTCCGCGGCCGCACCCGATCAGCGCCGTCGTTGCGCCTCCGCCAGCGCCGCCCGGAGGACGTTCACCGCGTCGTCCCCTACAAAGTGCACGGTGCGCATGCCGAACGTCTGCGCGGCGGCGACGTTTTCGGGCCGGTCGTCGACGAAAAGACACTCGGCCGGCTCCGCGTCCACCCGCTCGAGACACACTCGATAGATTCGCGCGTCCGGCTTCGTCATGCGGACCTCGCCGGACACGATCACGACGTCAAACCACTCGCTCAGGTCGCGGTCGCGACGGATGCACTCACACAGCTCGACGCTCATGTTGCTGAGCATGGCGGTCCGCACGCCGCCCGTCCTCACCACGTTCGCGAGCTCCCACATGTCCTCCCGATACCGCATCCAGGAATCGCCGTCGCGCCGGATCAGCCAGTCGAGCAGCGTCTGTTCGCCGGCCTCCTCCGGCCGGCCCACCGACCGAAGGACGCGGCGCCAGTACTCCACGCCCGTGTAGTCCTCGGCATCGTACGACCGGCGGTGCTCCCAGTACGCCGCGGAGAACGCCTCGACGGCCACGCCGAGCCGCGCCGCCATCGCTTCGATGACGTCCCACGCCTGCGGATGGGTGAGGACGTTGCCGTAGTCCAAGATGAGCGCGCGCAGCGGTGCCACGGCTGTATTGTAGCGGATCACACGGGCCGCCCCCGCACGGGGTCGCGTCGCGCCCGCCACAACGCCAACAATTCGGCTTCACGCTCCGCCGTCAAGCCGGCGCGAAGGGCCGCATCCCGGCGGCGGTCGCGGTCCCACGCGAGTGTATCGGCGGCTGTTTCCGCGAGAGGCCTCAGGCGCAATCCGGCGGCGATGGCCTTCGTCGAAACGAGTCCCGCGAGGTCATCACCGCCGCTGCGCACCCACAATGGGATCTCGGTCCAGGGCTTCACGCCGTGTTCCAGCAAGAAGGCTTCGCTCACCCAGACGAATGAAGCCGCCGGCGCGCGACCGACGGTTCGGCAGGTTTCGAGAACCTGGCCGATCGTCACGCCGGGCCTGCCGCCGAGATTGAACGTGCCCGTCCTCCCTGCCTCGACGCCCGGCACGATCCACTCGGCGATGTCCCGAGCATCGATGAACGGCAGCACGACCCGATCCGGACGGTCAAAGGCGAGAATCGGGCCGCCGCGGGCCACGCGGTGCGGCCAGTAGCTGAAGCGGTCCGTGGGGTCCCGCGGCCCGACAACCAGGCTGAGCCGTGCCACCAGGACTCGACGGGGCAGGGACCGCTCGACGGCTTGTTCGCACAGCGCCTTCAGCGCGCCGTACGCGTCCGGGCTCAGATAGTCTTCTCGGTTCCGGTCGTCGATGGTCCGGATCGGCGCGTGCTCGTCGACGCGGTCATGTGCCTTCGGCGACGCGTAGACGCTCGCGGTCGAAACAAAAGTATAGTGGCCAACCGCCGGCGCGAGCAGTTCGGCCGACGCGCGGACGATTCGCGGCACATAGCCCGACACGTCGATCACCGCGTCCCAGTGCCGGCCGCGCAGCGCGGTCAGATCGCCATCGCGATTACCCCGCAACTGCTCGACATCGATGCTCGGACTCGGGTCGGACTGGCCGCGGTTGAAAACTGTGACACGATGGCCGCGCGCCAGCGCCGTCTCCGCAATGTGCCGGCCGACGAACCGCGTCCCGCCGAGAATCAAAATCTTCACGGTATCTGTGCGTGCCGCACGGTGATCACCCTTCGGGGCCGGCCCTTGAGGACATCGGGCAGGGCGCGCGCCTGGGCGCGACCGACGGGCGAGAGTTCGACATCGCGGTGACCGGACGCGATCCCTCGTTCATTGTCATAGCTCGTCGCGTGTGTTACGAAATACATGCGCACGTGCCGGCCCATTCGGTTGCGCTCCTCGCGGTTGACGACGGTGCTTCGCGCCGTGGCAAATGCTTCCCTAGCATCCGTCGCGCACCCGGCGACACGTTCGGCATTGACACCGCGCTAAGTCCGTGGGACAATGCATCAACCAAACCAGCACTCGGAGGAGGCGGGCAATGCTCAAAACCGACATGACCACGGCGCTCGTCGTCCGTCCGGAGGGCTCCCTCGCCTAGGCTCACACCCTAGCTAACAACCACTCCGGCCGCGGACGACCCGTCCGCGGCGTTTTCGTTTTCCGACGGCTTCAGTGTCGGCCGTTGACGTGTTCCCTATGGGCGCGCGTTCATGGTACCGCCGCGTTTTCAGATGAGGAGGTGTGGCATGGCTTTGCATTGGTTGACGATCGACGCCCTGGCAAAAGATCGGATCAACGAGTACCGGCGCGAAATCGAGCGAATCCGGCTCGAGGACGCCGTCCAGAAGTCGTGCAACGACGGCGCTCTGCTCGGACGGCTGTGGGCGGCGCTCGACCGGCGGATCGCGCTCGCGCGCGCCGGTAAGCCCTCGTTCGGCGAGCAGGAGCAGAATTGATGCCACGCACTGCCGATAGAGAGCGCGCCCAGACCTGGCCGGGGACGAGGAGAGGGCCCGCAGGACGGGTTCTCCGGTCCCCGGCCGGGATCAGATCACGCGCGGTGATTGTCGAAGTAGAAGAGGCACCGCAGGCCGGCAACGTGCATGAGCGCTTCGGCCTTGACCTGCATGTGCTCGCGGTCGATGACGTACCCGCTGCGCTTCGCGGCTTGTTCGGCCTGCGCGAGGGACTCCGCGGCGACGAAGTAGTAGATCGCATCCTCTTCGGGGGACACAAAACACGCTTCGAGGATCACGCCCTCGCTTCGAAGGGTCTCGAAGACCTCGTGAGACCGCCGCTTCAGTTGCTCGGCCCACGCCAGCCACTTCTCCTTGCCGTCCGGCTTGAAGCGAAACTTGAACAGGCGTGCCTCCGACATCGTGCCACCTCACCTCACGCCGCCTCGAACGGGGCTTTACTCTAGATACCTGGGGACGACTTCGGTTTCTCGCACGCCGTTCGACGTCCGGTCGACGCGCCACGCCCGGGCGGCCGGGCGCGACGAGACGAACTCCGCGACCTCGGTCCCTCGATAAAAAACGCCGACGCCGTCATCCGCGGCGATGCCCGGCGGCAGCGCGCCCGCAGCGACGGCGGCCTGGTACGCCGGCCGCCGGTCCTTCTCGCCGTCGTAGTGAGGACAGAAGCTTCCGGAGAGGTGCCCGAGGCCGTCCGTCAGGATCTGCAGCGGCCGTCCGAGCGTGTCCGTCAACCCCGCCTCGAACCAGCACAGCGCGCCGGCGCTGACGCCGCTCAAGACCACCCCGTTCTCCCAGGCTTCGCGCAGAATCGCGTCGAGGCCGGCCATCCGCCACGCGGCGAGCATATAGCCGGTGGCGCCCCCGCCGACGTAGATGACGTCCTGGCCGAGGAGAAAACCGCGCAGGTCGCCGACCTTCCGGCTGAACAATCGCAGATGCGAGGGAAGACAGCGCTCTACCGTGTAGGCGTCGTAGAACTTTGCGATGTTGCTCTCGGAATCCCCGCTCGCCGTCGGCACGTAGCAGACCTTCGGCGGCGTCCGCCGCGCAAGAGAGAGAATATAACGGTCGAGCCGCGGATTGCCCGGGTCACTGTTAAATCCGCCGCCTCCCAACGCCACGATCCGCCGCTCCGCCACCGGCACAGTCACCGCCCTTCGCCCGCGCACGTCGTCCCGGACATCATCCTATGATAGCGAGAAGCCCGCCGAACAGCAGCGCGGCCGCCGCCGCCATCGACGGCAAGAGAAAACTGCCGGTCGCGTCGTACACCGCGCCGGCAAACGCCGGTCCGATGATCTGGCCGGCGCCGAAGAGCGCCGTCAGGATGGCGAGCGTCCCGCGCGGATCCCCCGTCGTCAGCCGGCGCCCCTGAATGAGGCCGAGCGCCGTGATGCCCATGATCGTCCCGCCGAACAGCACCGCCGCGAGGAACACGCCCGCCGGGGCCGTCCACAGCACGCTCGCCGCCACGCCGACCGCCTCGGCGACGCACGCGAGGGCGAAGGCCCGCTCGATGCCGATCCGCTCGCCGACGCCCCCCCAGAAGACCACGGACGGCAGGCCGGCCAGGCCGACCACAATCCAGACGACCGGCTCGAGAAATCGCACCGCGGGCGATCCGCGCACGATGGCGACGAGGAACGTTCCGGTAATGACGTAGCCGAAACCGAAGAGCCCGTAGGCCGCGGCGAAGGGTATGAACCGTCGCACGTCGCGCGCGGCCCGCGCGCCGCGGCCGTGCGCCGGTTCCGCGTGGTCCGGGATGAGGCGCGCGACGGCGCCGAAACCGAGAACCGAAACGGCGCCTGCCACAAGCCACATCGCGCGCCAACCGCCGCCCGATGCCGCTACGCCGGTAACGAGCGCGGCGGACGCGGCGATCCCGGCGCCGGGTCCGCCGAAGTGAATCGCGGCCAGCCCCGGCCGCCGCGCCTCGCTCAGCCGGTCCAACACCAGGGCCGAGGCGAAGACCAGCGCGAACGCGCTAGCGACGCCGCCGAGAAAGCGGAGGGTCGCGAAGGCCGGCGGGGAGGACACCCCCGCCATCGCCGCCGTCGTCACGGCGCTGCCGCCCAGCCCGAGCAGCAGCCAAACCCGGCGTGGGCCGCGCAGCCCCGGTGTGGCCGCGAGCAGCGCGCCGGCGAGATAGCCCGCGAAGTTCGCGGACGCGAGCAGGCCGGCCGTGCTCTTCGTCATCCCGAGATCCTCGGTCATGCGCGGCAGAATCGGCGTGTAGACGAACCGGCCGACACCCACTGCGGCGCCGAGGGCGATCAGGCCGCCCAGCGCGATCAGGACGGGTCGGGATTCGGAACGGCGCGGGATGCCCGCGCGCGCCGGACAAGAAAGCTGAGACGGCGTGGCGTCGCCCCCATGCGTATACTGTTGTCTATCTCCGCCTTTGTCGGGAGGAAGTCCTATCGGCGGGCGCGTGGGGACGCCGGGTCCGCGCCGGCTAGATCCAGCGGCGTACGCGGCTCATGTAGGCGCGGTACGGTTCTCCGAATTTGCGGGCCATGTACTCCTCTTCACGCATCATCGCGCCCCGCTGGATGATCGCCATGGCGGCCGGCAGCAGCACCAGCGCCCACACAACGTTCGCCGCCAGCGCCGCGCCGGCGTAGGCCACCGCCATCCCTAGATACATCGGGTGCCGGGTGAAGCGGTAGGGTCCGGCCGCCACGAACGCGGTCGCCGGCCGCGCCGGGTTTGGACTTGTGCCCGCGCGCCGCATCGTGATGAGCGCGGGGAGGCCGGCGGCGCCGATCCCGGCGAGCACCAGCGCCCACCCGATCAGCCGCGCGGCGGACGGCAGCGGGGCCGGCGGCGCGAACCGGTTCAACAACAGACCGAGGACAAACGCCCCCGCAAAGACCGCGGGCGCCGGACAGTGCAGGCCTACCGCATCCTGTCGATCGGCCACGAGCGATCACCTCCCGCCGACGGCTTCTCCGTCCCGCGCGGATGACCTCGCCGGGCAGGCGAGTCACCACCTGATCCAGTAATGAGGCGCCATGCCGCGGAACGCCTACGGACGGGGCATCGTGGCCACGCTCTGCGTAACCGAGACCATCTCGTGGGGCATCATCTACTACGGCTTTCCGGTGTTCCTCCAGGCGATGGAGCACGACCTCGGGGCATCCCGCGTGGCGGTCGCGGGGGCGCTGTCGATCGCGCTCGCCGTATCCGCGCTGGCCGCGGTGCCCGTGGGACGGTGGATCGACCGGCGCGGCGCGCGCGCGTTGATGACCGTGGGGTCCTGTCTCGCATTCATCCTGACGCTCTCGTGGTCGCGGGTGCATTCCGTCGGGGCCCTGTACGGAGTATGGACGGCGATGGGCGTCGCGATGGCGATGGTTCTGTACCAGCCCGCGTTCGCCGCCGTGGTGCAGTGGTTTCCGGAGCATCGGGAGCGGGCACTCCTCACTGTGACGCTCGTCGCCGGGTTCGCGAGCACAATCTTCATGCCGGTTGAAGCGTGGCTGCTCTCGTGGATCGGCTGGCGGGCCGCGCTCGCCGTGCTCGCGACCTTCCTCGCCGTCACCACCATCCCGGCCCACGCGCTCGTGCTGCGGACCCCGGAGGGACTGGGCCGGAGCCCAGGCGGCGCGGGCCACACCGCCGCCGACGCCACGCTCGGCGCGGCCCTTCGGCACGGCGTCTTCTGGGTGCTGGCGCTCGCGTTCGCGCTCGCCAACTTTACCACGACAACCGTAAACGTCCACATGATTCCCTACCTCGGACAGCACGGCTACTCCACACGGCTCGCGGCGTCGATCGTGGGGTGGATCGGCGGCATGCAGGTGCCGGGCCGGCTGCTCTTCGTGCCGATCACCGCGTGGCTCGGGGCGGCGTGGGTCACCGGTTCGCTGTTCTTCGCCCAAGCCGCAGCGATGGTGCTGCTGGCCGGCGGCGCGCTCGGCGCCGGCCTTGTGCCGATGATCCTGCTGTACGGAGCGGCCGCGGGCATGCTGACGCTGGCACAGGCCACCGTTGTCGCGGACATCTGGGGGCGCCGCCACTACGCCAGCATCGCCGGCGCGATGGCCGTCCCAGGAAACCTGGCGCGCGCGGCGGGTCCGGTCGGTGCGGCGGTGCTGTACGCATCTTTCGGCGGGTACGCGCGGCTGTTCTGGCTGCTGGCGGGGGCGCTCGCGATCGCGGGCGTGACCGTCCTGATCACCGAGCACCGGGCGGCCGCGCACGGCGAGGCAGCCCCAGCCGGGGAGGTCGCCTCGCCGTCCAAATGGCGCAGGGGCGTGTGATCGCCGCGTACAACCCTGGGACGTCCGGAGGTGGCTACGTGGACCCACGGCCCTGGCATCGCTTCTACGCGGAAGATGTCCCGCGCGACATCGCCATCCCCGACGTTCCGCTGCAGGCGTTTCTCCACGCCAGCGCCGGGCGGCATCCCAACCGCGCCGCGGTCGTGCTGAGCGGACCCGGGTTCTCTTCGACGCTCACGTACGGCGCGCTGGACCGGGCGGCCGGGCGCTTCGCCGCCGGACTGCGCGCGCTCGGCTTCCGCCGCGGCGACCGGCTGGCGATCGCACTGGCGAACCTGCCGCAGTACGCGATCGCGCTGTACGGCGCGTTCAAGGCCGGGGCCACGGTCGTCCAGGTCAATCCGCTCTATCGCGGCGACGATCTCGCGTTTCTGCTGCGGGACTCGCAGGCCAAGGCCCTGGTCACGCTCACCCGCCTGTATCCGAACGTCGCCGCCGTGCGCGCGCAGACGGCGCTCGAGCATATCGTCCTCACCAAGGTCTCGGACTACTTCCCGCCGCTGTGGCGCCTCCTCTACCGAATCGCCAGGGAGCGGCGCGAAGGCGACGCGATGCCGGGCGGCACGGGCCTCGTGCCGTGGGGCCGGATGCTCCGCGGACGGGCGCCGTCGGACTCCGACGGCGCGGGCCCCGACGATCTCGCCGTCTTACAATACACGGGCGGCACGACGGGGCGCCCCCGCGGCGCGATGCTGACCCACCGCAATCTCGCGGTGAACGCCGCGCAGGGCATCGCCTGGTTCCACGATCTGCGCGAGGGCGAGGAGTGCTTCCTCCTCGCGGTCCCTCTCTTCCACGTGTATGGGCTGCTCGTGCTGAACGCCGGGATCCGCCTGGCCGCGACGCACCTGATGGTGCTGATGCGGATGTTCGAAGCGCGCCTCGTCGCCGAGCAGGTGCCGCGGCGGCGGCCGACCGTCTTTCCCGGCGTGCCGGCGATGTACGCGGCGATCAACCAGCTCAAGGACGTCGCGAAGCACGACCTGCATTCGATCCGGTACTGCCTGTCCGGCGCGGCCGGGCTGCCGCCCGAGGTGGCACGCCGTTTCGAGGAGCTCACCGGCGGCCGCGTCGCGGAAGGCTACGGCCTCACGGAAGCGGGCCCCCTCGTCGCCGCGAATCCGATCTGGAAGGGCGGCGTGCGCAAAGCGGGCAGCATCGGTATTCCGGTCCCAGGCACCGACGTACGGATCGTCGATCTCGAGACAGGCACGCGGGAACTGCCGGTCGGCGAAGCCGGTGAGCTGACCGTGTACGGCCCCCAGATCATGCGGGGGTTCTGGAACGCGCCGGCCGAGACCGCGACCTCGCTGCGCGGCGGCCGGCTCTACACCGGCGACGTCGCGCGCATGGACGAGGACGGGTTTCTCTTCATCGAGGACCGCAAGAAGGACATGATCGAGGTGGGCGGCCTCAAGGTGTATCCGCGCGAGATCGAAGACCTGCTGCTCGAACATCCGCTCGTCCGCGAGGCCGCCGTGATCGGCGTTCCGCACCAGATTCGAGGGGAGACTATCGTCGCCTACGTCACGCTGCGCGCGCGCGGCGCGGGCGACCCCGTCGCGATCCGCCGGCAGCTCCGCGACTGGCTGCGGGAGCGGCTGCCGTCCTACAAGGTGCCCCGGCGCATTGAGATCGCCGACGAAATTCCGAAGACGCTGATCGGCAAGCCGCTCCGGCGCGTGCTGCGGGAGACGGACGCCGCCGCGTCGCACACGGACGACGGGGCGGATGACGGCGCGGGCAATGGGATGGGCGGCGCCTCCGGCGGGGGCAATCGGGCGTGACCGTCTCCGGACGCGAGGCATAGCCGGCTCCACGGATGACGCGTTATCTCGCGTACCGCGTGGTCGCGATGCTCCCGATCGTCGTCGGAGTGACCTTGATCGTCTTCCTCGTCGGCCGCCTCGCGCCCGGCGACCCGGTGCAGATTCTCTTCGGCGACATCAGCAACCCGACGGTCGAAGCCCGGGCGCGCGCGCAGTTGGGACTTGATCAGCCCCTGCCGGTGCAGTACCTGCGCTTCCTCGGCGGGCTGGCGCGGCTGGATTTCGGCAGCTCGTACGTCTACCGGGGCGTGCGCGTGAGCGCGATCATCGGCCAGGCGCTGCCGATCAGCCTCGCGCTCGGGACGGCGGCGCTGGTGCTTGCCGTCCTCATCGGCCTGCCCCTCGGGCTGGCCGCGGCGCTCCGCCCGCGGTCGCTGCTCGACCAGGGCGTGCGGCTGCTCACGCTGCTGGGCGTGGCGGTGCCGTTCTTCGTCGTCGCGGTCGCGCTGGTGCTGCTCTTCTCGCTGCGTCTGCGCTGGCTGCCGGTCTCGGGATGGGGCACGCCGGCGCACCTCGTGCTGCCGGTCGCGGTCTTGATGCTGCGGCCGATGGCGTACATCACCCGGATCACGCGGCTCGCGGTCCTGCAGGCCTTCGGCCAGGATTACATCCGGACCGCGCGCGCCAAGGGACTGCCGGTACCGGCCGTCACCCTCCGGCACGCACTGCGCAACGCGGCGGTCACGATCGCGACGACGGTCGGGCTCGCGCTCAGCCTCGCGTTCACCGGCGCGTTCGTGACCGAGATTATCTTCGGCATCCCCGGCATGGGTCGCGCGACGGTGACCGCGGTGTTCCAGCGCGACTACCCGGTGATCGAGGCTGTCGTGCTGCTGTACACGGCGCTGTTTCTGCTGCTCAATCTCGCGATGGACCTCGCCTATGCCGCGCTGGACCCGAGAATCCGTTATGCGTGACGAGCGAGGCGCGGCGCCGCCGGCATGAGCGGCCTCCGGGTGCTGCGCCGGGATCGGGCCACCGCCGCCGCGATCGTCACGGTCGCGCTTCTCGTCGCGGGCGCCGTCGCCGTCCCGTACGCCGTGCGCACAGCCTACGACGTCCAGGATCTCTCGCAGACGCTGCAGGGTCCGAGCGCGGAGCACTGGTTCGGGACCGACCAGTTCGGCCGCGACCTGCTGACGCGGCTCGCCTACGGGGGCCGCATCTCGTTTGCGATCAGCGGCACGGCGGTGCTCGCGCATACCGCCATCGGCACGACCGGCGGCATGCTCGCGGGCTTCCTCGGCGGCACGGCGGACAGCGTGCTAATGCGCGTTACCGACGTCTTCCTGGCCTTCCCGCCGATTCTGTTTCTGATTCTGATCACGGGCGTGCTCGGGCCGAGCCTGCTCAATATCATCATCGCGCTGTCGCTGGTGGGCTGGGCCGGCATGGCGCGTCAGGTGCGGGCGGAGGCCCTCGCCTTACGCGGGCAGGAATTCATCGACGCGGCGCGCGCGCTCGGCGCCACCGACCGCCGGATCGTCGTGCGCCACGTCCTGATCAACGTACTGACGGTCGCGCTCGTCCGCGCGTCGCTCGACGTCGGCCCGGTGATCCTCTCCGAGGCGACGCTGTCGTTCCTCGGCATCGGCATCCAGCCGCCGATGCCGTCCTGGGGCGTGATGATCGCGGAGGGCCTGCCGCGGCTCAGGAGCGAGCCCTACCTCGCGCTGATCCCGAGCGTCGTGTTGTCCCTCGCGATCCTGGCCCTCACCTTCGCGGGCGAAGGCATCGCCGAGGCGCTGGACCCGCGGGCGCGGCGACGGCAGGCGCGATGAACGCTATCCGGCCGCCCGACCGCGGCGGCGGACGCTTTCCCACACCGCCGGCATGACTTCATCCAAGAGCAGCGGAATCTGTTCGTCGTAGTTGAACGCCCCGAGGCGCACGGAGATGCGCCGGGCGCCCGCATCCCAGTAGCGGAGAATGCCGTCGGCCACCTCCCGCGCCGGCCCGAACACCAGGCGGTCGAAACTTCGAGGCCCGTACGTGTCAGGCCAGTAGCGCCGCACGTAGTCCTCCGCCTCCCGGCGGGCCTTGGCCGGATCGGGCTGGATGTTCACGAGGCTGCCGCACGCGACCGAAAACCGCGACATGTCTTTGCCGTCCCGCTCCGCGAGTTCGCCGAGTCGCACCCGCAGGGCCCGGAACTGGTCCGGGGTGAGACCGGTCGGATGCCACCCGTCGAAGTGTCGCAGTGCGCGGAGCAGCATCCGGTCTCGACGGTCCGGGTCGCCGTCCGGGTCCGGGGCGTTGGCCAGGTAGACCGGGGGATGCGCCTGGATCGGCTTCGGCAGCGCCGTGACGTCCTCGAATCGGTGGTAGCGGCCGTTCACCGTCACGTGATCTTCCCGCCACAGACGGCGTACCGCGTCGACCGTCTCGAGCAGCCGTGCGACGCGCTCGCCCCGGCGGAGGTTGTACGGGCGCATCTCGCGGTCGTCGCCGCCGCCGATGCAGACGGAGAGCTCCATGCGTCCGCCGCTCAGGACGTCG
This sequence comes from bacterium, assembly GCA_035691305.1. Classification (NCBI taxonomy): domain Bacteria; species bacterium. The sequence continues at coordinate 9,829 of DASSJF010000022.1, read as the reverse complement.
AGGCTGCCCCACTGGATCGCAAACAAAATCGGATCGCGCACGATGAGCGTCGACAGGCAGCCGACGTTGAGCCGGACCCGCGAGGTCCGCGCCGCGAGCGCGCCGAGCAGCGCGATCACCTCGAGGCGCGGCTTCTCGAGCAGGTTGTCGCCCACGCTCACCGCGGCGAAGTGTCCCGAGCCCTCCGCGGCCGACGCCGCGTCCAGCAGTTGACCGGACGTCAGAAAACCGAGCACGACCGCCCGGTTCGGCAGGCTGAGCTGAAACGCCGTGCGCTCCGGCGTGCCCTCTTCCATCTCCGCTGCCGCGCTGCGCCGTGCGTCCGGCGCTACTTCACGATCGAGGCCGTGTTGAGGTGCTCGATGAACCCCAGTCCGTAGGCCGTGAAGGTCGTGTTGCGGACGTACGGCTTGATGAGCACGGCCTCCCGCACGTAGTAGATTGGAACCACCCCGGCGTCGTCGACGATGAGATACTTCTCCACGGTGCCCATCTTCTTCAGCATGCCCTCGCGCGTCGGCTGCCGGTTCGCGGCGGCCACCATCTTGTCGTACGCCGGGCTGTGGTAGCCGGAGAAATGGATGAACGGCCCGTTGGACACGAAAAGCGCGTACAGGTAGTCGTTCGGATCGGCGATGTCCGCCGTCCAGCCCGTGACCGCGGAGAACGCGGTCTTGGACTTCAGATCGCTCCGCCACTTCGCGATGTCGAGCAGCTGCACGCGCGTCTCGATACCGAGCGTTTGGTGGATCATCGCCGCGACGGCCTGCGCCGCCTGCGACGGGCCGTACCCGCGCGGGTTCGGACCGAGCACGAGCGGCGGGAGCCCGCGGCCCTGCGGATAGCCGGCCTCGGCGAGCGTGGCGCGCGCCTTCGCCGGATCGTAGGGAATCGGCGTGAGCGCGTGATAGCCGGGCACCTGGGGCGGCAGAATGCCCGTCGCCGGCGTGAAGAGGCCCGCGAAGATCGCCTTCACCAGCACCGGCCGGTTGATGGCGTAGGCGATCGCCCGGCGCACCCGGACGTCCTTGAACGGCGGGTACGCGAACTGGTTCAGCGCCATGAACACCGTCGCGGCGCGATTGTACTCCACGACTTCACGGCTGAGGGCCGCGTCGCGCTTGAGCCGGCTGTAGTCGGTCCCGGGGACCTGTGTGATGTCCAGCTCGCCGGCCTCATACTTCGCCACGTCGGTCGTCGGATCGGGGACGATCTGCAGCACGATCCGCTGGATCTTCGGCGCGCCCTCGAAGTAGCCGGGGTTCGAAGCCAGCACGATCTGGTTGCGCAGCGACCACTGCGCGATCGTGTAGGGCCCGGTGCCGTTCGCGTGGGTGCTGCCCCAGTTCTCGCCGCCCTGCTCCACGGACTCGCGCGAGACGATGCCGGTCGCGACGTGCGCGAGGCGGACCAGTATGTCGCCCTGCGTCGGGTCGACCACGATGTCGACGTGCGACGAATCGACGACCTTGACGCCGCTCAGACCGGACGCCTTTTTGGCCTGCTCCTCCGCGTACCCGGTGATCGGGGTGAGCAGCAGGTCCGCGTTTGGCGAGTCGACCTTCGGGTCGGCGAGGCGGTCGAGCGTGTACTTCACGTCCGCCGCGGTCACCGGCTTGCCGGTCTGGAATTTGAGCCCGTCGCGCAGCGCGAAGTGAAAGGTCTTCCCGTCGGGAGAGACGGTCCAGGACTTCGCCGCCAGCAGCTTCAGCCGGCCGCTGCTGTCGAGATCCATAAGCGGCGAGTACACGTCCTGGAGGAGCGCGGTCCCCGTCGGATCGTCGGTGAGCGCGGGGTCGAGCGTGGTCGGATCCGCTTGGATCGCGACCCGGAGCGTCACGGGCTGCTGCGCCGACGCCCCCGTGAAGGGGACGGCGAGCGCAGCCACGAGGAGCGCCGTCAGTGCCCATGCTGCGTACCGCGCCATCAGCTGACCTCCTGGGAGCAAATGATGACTGGCCGTGCGGTGGTGCGAAACCCGGAGTCAGTCGGCGGGCATCGGGATGCCCGGCCGCGGCGATGCGGCGGGCGCGGTCCGGAGGCGCTCGGCCGCGGCGACGAGGTCCTCGACCATCGCCTCGGCGATCACGCGGCCCTTCTCCACCGTCGCGAGCGTCGCGTCCCCGTAGACGCCGGTCGCGGAGTGTCCGGGACCCGGGTCGCGGTGGTACATCGGCGGCACGAATACCCCGCGGGCGTCCGGCCGATCGGGGATCTCACGCGCGAGCTTTCCGGTCCGGACAGCCTCCGGCGCGATCGCGAGCAGCAGCGACGTTTCGTGCTCGTCGGCGTGGCTACCGCGCGGCTGCGCGAGGAGGCCGGTGGTCCGTTGCGCGCCCAGGTCGCCGATGCGCGTCACCCCGACGAGCAGCCGGTGGACGCGGTCGAGATCGCGGGCCACGATTTCCAGCACGGGATACGTCGACACCCCGGTATTCAGGAAGAGGAACCGCCGCGGGCCGTGGCGGTGGATCGAGAGCACGAGTTCGGTCATCATCGCCTGGAAGGTCCGGGCCTCGAGATGCGTGCTGCCCGGGAACGGCGAGAAGTGCGGGAAGTAGCCGTAGACGACGGTGGGCAGGACGACCACGGGAACGCGCTCGGCGAGGCGGCGTGCGAGGTACTCCGCCATGATGCGGTCGGTGCCGAGCGGGAGATGCGGGCCGTGCTCCTTGGCGCCGGCGCCGATCGGAATCACGACCAGCGGATCCGCGCGAAGCAGCGGTTCGGCTTCGGTCCAGGTGAGCTCTTCGAGGAAGACGCCGCGCGGAGACACCGTGGCCCATCACGTTCCGCGCGCCGCCGCCACATCCTGCTGCGTAGACCGGTGAAACACCGGCTTCGCATATTGACAATACAATCGAGCGGATCCTAGTGTCCCTCGCGGCCACCGGCGGGTTCGGGGTGGATGCTGACCTTGATGCCCTGCCGGAACTCCTCCCGCACCCGCAGCTCGAGCTCCTCGGTGATGTCGTGGACGCGTGTCACAGAGAGATCCGGCTGCAGCGTACAGTGCACCATGGCGAGAAGGGCCCGGCCGATCTGATGGACTTCGACGGAGTGGCAGTTCACGACGCCCGGCAGCCGGCGCGCGATCTCGAGCATGCGGCGCTCCAGCTGTTCCCGGACCCGGGTCGCCTCCCGCGCGGTTTCGACGCGCCGCGGCAGCGGTTCGATGTGGACGTTGACCTCGTCGATCTCGGGCAGCGCGTCGCGAATCGCGCGCTCGAGCTCGGTCGCCCGGTCGTGGGCCGCCGTGAAGCGGATCTGCGGATCGACTTCCAGATCCAAATCGACCTTGATCCGGCCCCGCGTCTCGAAGACCGTCACATCGTGGATCTGAAAGTTCTCCCGGTGCGCCACCGACCGCACCCGCTGCACGAGATCGCGGCGCGCCGGCACGTCCGGCACCGCATCGGCAACGACGTCGGCGGCCGGATAGAGTTCGTGAATCGCGCCCTCGACGCGGTCCACCACGGACTGCGCGTGCTCGAACGGGATGTTGCTTTCCAGGACCAGCCGCAGGTCGGCGAACAGACGGTTGCCGCTCTGCCGCGCGCGCACCCGCTCGACTTCGAGCACGCCCGGCACCTTCGCGGCGGCGTCCGCGATGCGCTCGGGAACCCCCTCGGGCGCTGCGTCCATGAGGGCGCCGACCGTGCGGTTGCCGAGGCGCGTCCCAACATACAGGGTCACGCCGGCAACGATCAACGCCGCGACCGGGTCGGCGTTCGCAAGCCACGGCACCCGGACCGTCACGCCCACCGAAACCAGCACCAGGCCGAGCACGACGGTGCTCGTGCTCCAGACGTCCGTCGAGAAGTGCAGGGAATCCGCCTCGAGCGCCTGGCTGCCGTACTGGGCGGCCACGCGGGACAGCGCGCGCGAGCGAAACGAATCGATCAGAATCGACAGCCCCAGCACGGCAAAGGCCCAGATCGACGTCGCGACGTGCGAGCCGCTGAAAAAAAGACGGCGAATCGCCTCGACGACGATCCAGACGCTCGTGACCGCGAGGAGCGCCGTCTGAATGAAAGCGGATAGGTGCTCGACTTTGCCGTGTCCGAACGGATGCTCCGGATCCGCCGGTTGGTCGGCAACGCGGACGGACATGTACGTGACGAAGGCCGCGACGAGGTCGAGCGCGGAGTGCGCGGCCTCCGAGAGAATGCCGAGGCTGCCCGTGAGCAGCCCGACGGCCGCCTTCAACACGGTGAGAAGCGCCGCGGCGGCCACCGACGATAGGGCCACCGCGTATTTTTGGCGGACGGGCAGTTCGGTGAGCGCGGCCGTGCGGCCTACCCCCGGAGCGCGGGTATCACCGGAGAACTTGGACCCGCTGCGGCGGCCAGTAGATCAGGATCGCTTCGCCGACGAGGTTGCGGTCCGGCACGAATCCGAAGGCGCGGCTGTCCTCGCTGTTGCCGCGGTTGTCGCCGAGCACGAACACCTCGTGGACCGGCACGACGACCGGACCGTATTCGCCGGCCGTTGCGACGCCGAGGTACCCCTCCGGCAGTACCCGCCCGTTCACGTAGACGTGGTCGGCACGGATCTGGACGCGCTGGCCCGACACGGCCACCACGCGCTTGATGTAGTTGCGCGACGGATCGGTCGGCGGCTTGAGCACGACGATCTCGCCCGGGTGGGGCTGCCGGAAGCGGTAGATGAATTTGTTGACCAGCACCCGATCGTGCGGCAGCAGGTTGGGCTCCATCGAATACTGCTCGACCTGAAACGCCTGCGCGACAGAGATCATCACGAACTGCGCAAGCACGAACGCGACGACCAGCGTCTTGAGAAAGTCGAGGATGCTGCGGCGGGTATCGCGACCTGTCATCTGCGGCCTCCGATTAACTGCGCCGAGGGCGTTCGGCCTGTACCGGGCGGTGGCGGAGGGGGTGGGATTTGAACCCACGAGGCGGTTGCCCGCCTACACGCTCTCCAGGCGTGCCGATTCGGCCAAGCTCTCGCACCCCTCCCCGATGGCTCGGGACCGGCCGGCGGCATGCACCGGCCCTCGAGCGTCCCTCATTATAACACTGCGGGGGCGTCATCCTGGCCGGATGATGCCCCCGCGAGGCGATCTTTCGGACGTGCCGGCGATCAGGCGCGCGACGCCGCCTTGAGGATCGCCCGCTTCGTGTAGACCGTCGCCAGGTGCGCGCGGAACTCGCTCGACGCGTAGAGGTCGGACTGCACGTCGGCGCCGTCCGCCGCGTGGGACGCCGCGCCGGCGACGGTCTTTTCGTCGAGCGTCTTGCCGGTAAGCGCTTTCTCGACGGCGGCCGCGCGGTACGCCTTCCCGGCGACGCCGTTGATGCCGACGGCGATCTTCTCGCACGTGCCGCCGCTCATCTGCAGCACGACGGCAACCCCGACGACGGCATAGCCGCTCGCCGGATGCGGATGCTTGAGGTAGGCGACGGACTTGCCGGTCGCCGGCACGCGCACCTCGGTAATGATCTCCGTCGGCGTGAGCGCCGTGGTCAGCATCTCGACGAAAAAGTCCTTGGCCGGAATGGTGCGGTCGCCTTTCGGTCCGGTCGCGACGATCTCCGCGCCGAGCGCGAGGATCGCGCCGGGATAATCGGCCGCGGGATCGGCGTGCGCGAGGCTGCCGCCGATAGTCCCCCGGTTGCGCACCTGCATGTCGCCGATAACCGACGCGGTCTCCGGCAGCAGCGGGCACTGCTTCTGCAGCGCCTCGCTCATCTCGACGGCGTCGTGGGTCACCAACGCGCCGATCGTGATCGCCGAGCCCTTGGCCGCGATCTTGTCGAGCCCGCCGATGCGGCCGATGTCCACGACCACCTTCGGCTGGGCGAGCCGGAACTTCATGATCGGCAGCAGGCTGTGGCCGCCGGCCAGAAGCTTGGCGTCGTCGCCGTGCCGCTCCAGGAGGCCGATCGCCTCCTTCACAGTGGTCGGCGCGTGGTACTCGAACGGCGCGGGAATCATCGGTCCTTCACCTCCGCCTTCTTGTGGGACTGCTTGTGAATCGCGGCCCAGATCCGCTCGGGCGTGAGCGGCATATCGATGTGGGTGACGCCGAACGACTTGAGCGCATCCATGACCGCGTTTACGATCGCGGGGGTGCTCGCGATCGTGCCGGTCTCCCCGACGCCCTTCACCCCGATCGGGTTGTGCGGCGACGGCGTTTCCGTGCGGCCGGTCACGAAGCGCGGGAACATCCGCGCCCGGGGCACCGCGTACTGGACCATGGAATCGGAGAGCAGCTGACCGTTCGCGTCGTAGGCCGCGCCTTCGTGCAGCGCCTGCGCGACGCCCTGCACGATGCCCCCGTGCACCTGGCCGTCCACGATCAGCGGGTTGATCACGCGGCCGCAGTCGTCCACCGCGACGTAGCGCCGCAACTCCACCTCGCCGGTGTCGGCGTCGACCTTGACGGCCGCGGCGTGCGTGCCGAACGGAAACGTGAAGTTCGGCGGATCGTACGCGGCCGAGGCTTCCAGGTTCGGCTCGACCCCGGACGGCAGGTTCCACGCGAGGTGCGCCTGCAGCGCCACGTCCTGAATCGTCTTCGCGCGGTCGGGACTCCCCCGTACCGAGAACCGCCCGCCCTCGAAGACGAGGTCCCCTTCCGCCGCTTCCAGCAGGTGCGCCGCGATCTTGGCGGCCTTATCACGCACGCGCTGCGCCGCGATGGCGATCGCGCCGCCGCCGACCACGGTCGTCCGGCTGCCGTAGGTGCCCCAGCCCATCGAGACCGCGGCGGTGTCGCCGTGGATCACGTCGATGTCCTCCACGGGGAGGCCCAGCTGGTCCCCGACGATCTGCGCGAACGTGGTCTCTTCGCCCTGGCCGTGCGGCGACGTACCGGTGTAAACGGTCGCCTTCCCGGTGGGGTGAAGCCGGAGCGTGGCGCTTTCCCACAGGCCGCCCTGGAACCCCGTCGAGCCGACGACCGCGGACGGGCCCATGCCGCAGATCTCGGTGTAGGTGCTGAGCCCGAGGCCGAGGTACCGGTTGTCCTTCGGCCCCTGCTTCTGCACGTCGCGCAGGCGTGTGTAGTCGATCAACTCGAGCGCCTTGTCGAGCGCGGGGGCGTAGTTGCCGCTGTCGTAGCTCAGGCCCTCGACGGTCGTGTACGGAAACTGGTCGGCGCGGATGAAATTCTTGCGCCGCAGCGCCGCGGGGTCGGCGCCGAGTTTCGCCGCGACGAGGTCCGTCATCCGTTCGATGAGGTAGGTGGCTTCCGGCCGGCCGGCGCCGCGGTACGCGTCCACCGGCGTCGTGTTGGTGAAGACCCCCACGACTTGGTACTCGAGATTCGGGATCGTGTAGCACCCGGTCAGCATGAGCCCGTGGAGGATCGTCGGCACACCCGGCGCCGCCGTGGAGAGGTACGCGCCGAGATTGGCCCACGTCTTGCCGCGGAGCCCGAGCAGCGTGCCGTCGCGCCGTGCCGCGATCTCGAGGTCGGTGATGTGATCGCGTCCGTGGATCGTTGCCAAGTAGTTTTCGCGGCGCTCCTCGGTCCACTTCACGGGGCGCCCCGTCGCCTTGGCGCAGAAGGCCACGATCGCCTCGTCGGGGTAGAACGGGATCTTGCTGCCGAACCCGCCGCCCACTTCGGGCGCCACCACGCGGATCTTGTGCTCAGGAATGCCGGTCACGACCGACATCAGAAACCGCGCAATGTGCGGGTTCTGGGTCGTGTACCAGACGGTAAGCTCGCCCGAGCCGCTCGCATACTTGGCGACGACGCTGCGCGTCTCCATCGCGTTCGGGATCAGGCGCTGATTGACGAAGCGCTGCCGCACGACGACGCCGTCCCGCTCCGCCTCGGCGAACGCCGCCTTCGCGTCCCCGCCGGCCAGCTTCCACGTGAAGGCGACGTTCTGGGGCGCCTCCGCGTGCAGCTGCGGCGCACCGGCTGCGACGGCTTTCTCCTGGTTGACGATCGCCGGCAGCGGCTCGTAGTCGACCCGCACGAGCGCGGCCGCGTCGCGGGCGGCGTACGGATCTTCGGCGACGACGACCGCCACGCCGTCGCCGGCGTACCGGACGCGATCCACGGCCAGCGCCGGATGCGGCGGCGTCTTGAGGTCGGAGTTCGGAATCAGCCAAGCCGTCGGAATGGGGTTGATCTTGCCTTCGAGGTCGCGGCCGGTGAACACCGCCACGACGCCCGGGTGCTTGCGCGCGGCCGCCGCGTCGATGCGCGTGATGCGGGCGTGCGCGTGCGGGCTCCGGACGATAGAGGCGTACACCATGCCCGGGAGCCGCAGATCGTCGGTGTAGGTCGCCTGTCCCGTGATGAGGCGCGGGTCTTCACGGCGGCGGATGCTGGCGCCAAACAGGCTGCTGACCGCCACGGCCGTCCCTCCTTAGCGGACCGGCGCGCCGCGCATCTTGCCGGCGGCGTTCTGGATCGCGTTGACGATGTGCTGGTAGCCGGTGCAGCGGCAGAGATTACCCTCCAGGCCCTCGCGGATCTGCGTCTCGGACGGATCCGGATGGCGCCGCAGCAGTTCGAGCGCCGCCATCATCATGCCCGGCGTGCAGAAGCCGCACTGGAGGCCGTGCTCTTCCCAGAACCCCTGCTGGATCGGATGTAGGTCGCCGTTGGTCGCCAGGCCTTCGACGGTTTGCAGCTGCGCGCCGTCTGCCTGCACGGAGAGGAGCGTGCATGACTTGACGGCCCGCCCGTTCAGCATAATCGTGCACGCGCCGCAGTTGCTGGTGTCGCACCCCACGTGCGTGCCGGTAAGGCCGAGGGTGTCGCGGATGTAGTGAACCAACAGCAGGCGGGGCTCCACCTCGCTGGAGTACTTCGTGCCGTTCACCGTGACGCTGATCGCCCGCTTCACGGCTGCGCCTCCTTCGTGGGTTCCCCGCGGAGTCCGGACGGCCATGATCCGGCCCCGCAGGGCGGTTGCCGGCAGAGCGGGAAAAACGGTGCTGTGACGGCCTCGGAAAGGGTCGCTGCTGCTCCGGCAGCAGGCTCTTCTGCGCGGGCCGACCGGCGTCCTCCGGCGCTCGCACCACGGGCCAGTCCCCGTTTACGGGGACGGCGTATTCCCGCGGCCCGTCCCGTCACAGCGGGGGCGATCGCATGGACCTCGCCACGCAAATGATCGTCGGCGGTCTGCTTGCCGGCGCGCCGTACGCGCTCGCGGTGTGGGGCATGGCCGTGACGCTCGCGGCCGGCACGCTCAATCTCGCGATCGGCATCTTCTTCACGCTGGGGGCCTACCTCGCGCTGATCGCAACGGCTGCGGGCCTGCCCGCCTCGGTTGCGGCCCCCCCCGCCGCCGCGGCGGCTCTCGCCGTCGGCCTCGGCGTCGAGCGGGTGTTCGTGCGGCCCCTCCGGGGGCGGCCGCTCGCGCTTGCCCTGGTCCTCCTCGCCGTGGCGCTCGCGGGCGAACTGCTGGTCGCCCTCGCGTGGGGCGCGCGCGAGCGGTCGGTGCCGCTCAAGATGGACGTCGTTCAGATCCGGCACGTCGTCGTCACGGGCGTCGAGTTGTTCATCGGGACCGGCGCCGCCCTCGCCTTCTTCGGCCTGGCCGCCCTCGCGCGCCGAACGCGCCCCGGCCTCGCCGTTCGCGCCGCGGCCGAGAACGCGGAGATCGCCTCGGGCAGCGGGCTCGACGTCGAGCGGCTCCGGGTTTGGGCCTTCGCCGGCGGCTGCGCCGCCGCGGCCGCGGCCGGCGCGTTCGTCGCGCCGATCACGCCGCTCTCCCCGTCGATGGGGCGCGGTGCCCTGCTCTTCTGCTTGGCGGCCGCCGCCGCGGGAGGACCGGGCCTGCGCGGCCTCGCGGCCGCCTCGCTCGCGCTCGGCGTGCTCACGCAGTCCGCGGCC
>DASSJF010000021.1 GCA_035691305.1 bacterium | reverse complement strand
CCCCGCGAACAGGTCGTCCGCGCCGGCGTACTCGCCGGCGCGGCCGCAGTACGGACACTCGTCCACGTACGGGTGGAGCGGGTGTTCGTCCTCGACCTCGTAGTGCACGCTGCCGGCCAGCCGGAAGTACGGCCCGTCGCGCTCCCGCCGCTGCTGCCGCAGGGCGAGGTAATAGAAGCGGATGTGCAGATCGTGCGCGTGGCCGCGCGCCGGGTCGGCCGCGTCCCGCCACGGCTGGAGCCCGCCGAGCCGCGCCTGCGCGTCCGAGGCCTCGGGCGGTTTGTAGTGTCCGAAGTTGTTCACGATCCCAGCGCGGTCGCGCAGCCACCCGGTCACGAACGCGACGGCGTCCGCGTGCGACCCCGCGACGCGTTCGTGGACGTAGAACCACACGTTCGGATAACTCGGCGGCTCGAAGACCGAGCGCGGCGGCAGGTCGAAGGCGTCCGGCACGGTTACTCGCCCAGCACGGCGACGAGCGCCGCGTGGACGCGGCCGTTGGACGCCACGATCGACCGGCCCTCCAGCCGCAGCCGGCCGCCGTCGAGGCCGGAGACGGCGCCGCCCGCTTCCTCGACGAGGATGCTGCCCGCGGCCATGTCCCACGGCGGCAGCCCGTCCTCCCAGAATGCGTCCGCGCGGCCCGCCGACACCTGCGCCATGTCGACGAGCGCGGCGTTGGGGCTGCGCATCTCCGCCACCCGCTCGGCGGCCCGGACGAACCGCCGGATTCGGACCGGATTCGCGCAGAGACCCCGGTCGATCGACGTAAAGACGCAGCTCTCGACGAGCGCCATCGTCTCTGAGACGTGGACCGGCGCGCCGTTGAGCGTGGCGCCGCGTCCGCGCGCCGCGGCAAACAGCTCATCCGCCATCGGCGTGTAGACGACACCGAGCTCCACGTCGTCGTTCGACGCGAGGGCGACGGCCACGCCGAACCACGGCAAACGCCGGATGAAGTTCCCGGTCCCGTCGAGCGGATCGACGATCCAGCGGCGTCCGCTCGCGGCGCCGCCGGCTTCCTCCGACAGGATTGGGATTCCGGTCGGGCGGAGGTGTGACAGGATCGCGTCCTCGCTCGCGAGATCGGCCTCGGAGACGGGCCCCGCGCCGGCGGCCTTCATCCTGATCCGTCCCGGACTGCCGAAGCGTTCCCGCAGAACGCCGCCGCCGGCGCGCGCCGCCGCGACGGCGGCGTGGAGCAGGTCCAGCATCCCGTCACGCCTCCCGGCTTCCATGGGCGGCCCGGATGGCGGCGACGACCATCGCGGGGTCGTCGGATTCCAATACATCGAGCCCCCACGACAGCAGGCGTGAGGCGTCCTCCGGGCGCTCGAGCGTTGTCAGCGCCGCCACCTCCGCGGCGTGGAGCTGCGTCACGTCCTCCCGCAGCGCGAACTGCGGCTCGAGCGACACCAGCGCCGCGCCCGTCGCGCGGGCGGCGCCCGCGGGGTCGACGAGCCGCGCGTTGTAGATCATCTCGATCGCCCAGGCCGGCCGCCGCCGCTTGATATCGCGCAGCACGATGTGGTCGAATCCGGCCGGGACCACGAACTCGGCGGAACCCGTCTCGTCGATCAGTTCGACCGTCCGCTCGGCCAGCGGTGCCTCGCGAAACGGATAGTTCTTGAGCTCCACGAGCAGCACGAGTTTCCCACGGGCCCAGCCGATGACGTCGCGCAGCGCCGGCACGCGTTCGCCGCGAAACGCCGGTCCGAACCAGCCGCCCGCGTCGAGCGCGCGGATTTCCTCGAAGGTCATCGTCTCGATGGGGCCGCGGCCGTTCGTTGTTCGGTCGACCGTGCGGTCGTGCATCAGGACGATGTGTCCGTCGCGCGAAAGGCGCACGTCGATCTCCGCAAGCGTGGCTCCGTCCCGCCACGCCGCCTCGAGTGCGGCGAGCGTGTTCTCCGGGGCCTTCGTCGAGGCGCCCCGGTGCGCCGAGACGTGCGGCGCGCCCCGGCGGCTGCGCAAAAACTCAGGCGCCATCCCGCGGCTCACATCTTCCCGAGGCCGGCGGCGAGGTACTCTTGCTTGAGCGCCCGTTCGGCCAGGAAGAGAAACAGGATCGTCGGAGCGAGGAGCACGATGGTCACGACCGCGGCGTACGTGAAGATCTGCGACCGGCCGCCGAGATACGCGAACAGCAGCACCGGCAGCGTCCGCACGTCCGGGCTGCCGACGATGAACGTCAGCACGAACTCCTCCATGCTGCCGATGAACGTAAAGACGCCGCCGGCGAAGAGGCCCGGTACGACGAGCGGAATGAGCACCCGCCACGCCGTGCTGAGCGGACCGGCGCCGAGGTTGCGCGCCGCGTCGATGAGATCCTGGGGGACGGCTTCGAACGTGGCCGTCACGATGCGGATCATGAACGGCAGTACCACGACCGTCTGGACCAACACCACGCCGAGCACAGTGTGCTCCAGGCCGATCCGGATGAACACCGAGCCGAGCCCGGTCGCGATCACGATGCCCGGCATGATGATCGGCGCCAGCACGAGGAACTCGATCGCGCGGCGGAACGGCACCGGCCGCCGTCCGAGCGCGTACCCCGTCGGCAGCGCGAGCGCCGCGCACAGGACGGTGACGATCGGCGCGATCGTGAAGCTCGCGATCGCCGCCTCGCCCATCTCGGGCACCGAGAACATCGCCCGCCAGTTTGCGAGCGACAGGCTGGGCGGGACCAGGTTCGGCGGAAACCATCCCGCCCGCGGGTTCACGAGCGACCAGAGGACGCCGACGACCAGCGGCACGATGAGGCCGACCGCGGCCAGGCCAAAGAACAACCCGGCGACGAGCCAGGGGAAGGTCCGGGAGGGGAAGGCCCCGGTCCGCGTCACCGCGCGACCGGTCCCCGGCCCTGCACGAGCCGGTAGTAGAGGAACAGAATGAGGCCGGAAGCGAGCGTCAGCACCGCGCCGAGCGCGGAGGCCAGCGCCCAGTTGGCGTGGTCCATCATCTCGATCTGCATGATGACCGGCAGCGCCGTCGGATAGGCCGATTCGAGGAGCGACGGCACGGCGAACGCGCCGAACACCTGGATGAAGACCAGTAGCGTCGCGGCCGAAATTCCCGAGAGCGACAGCGGCACGGTGACGAAGCGGAATACCGCCCAGGGCGAGGCGCCGAGATTTCGGGCGGCGTCGAGGACGTCGTGGGGGATCGACGCCATTACCGCGGAGATGATGACCATCATGAACGGTACGTTGTGCCAGACGAGGACCATGATGACGCCCCAGCCCCACCGGTCGTAGACGAGGCGCGGCCAGGCCCACCCCCAATGGAAGACGAGCCGCGCGAGGATCCCGCCGGGCCCGATCAGGCTGAGGATCAGAAACGCCGCCACCAGGCTCGGCACGACGAGCGGGATCTTGTACAGCACGCTGATGAGCAGACGTCCGGGAAACCGGATTTGTATCAACGCGCTGAACGCGAGCGCGGTCGCGAGGCTGATCACGGTGGACGCGACGCCGAGCCAGAGGCTAAAGAAGAATCCGTCGCGGTACTGCGGCTCGCCCCAGAACTGCCGGTAGTACTCCCACGTGAACCGCGAGGCCTGGCCGACGGCGGCGAGCCCGACGCTCCTCAGGAACACCTGCGCGAGCGGGATGACGAGGAAGAGCGCGAGAAACCCGACGCCGGGAGCCAGCAGGAGCAGGGTGATCCAGTTGTCCCGCCGCCGCCGCGCCGCCCGGCGCGAGCGGTCCACGGCGAGCGCCGCGGAGACCGCCTCCGCCACGCTACCGCTCCCGGATGACGGCGGGCGCCTCCGGCAGCACCAGGCGCACCGTTTCGCCGATCCGATGCGCCGGCTCGCCGGGCTGCTGCACCCGCAGCCGGACGTCGTTCACGCTGATGACGTAGTCCGTGACGGACCCGAGGTAGGCGGCCTGCCGGACGGCGCCGGTAAGGCAATTGACGGGGCCCGAGCCGATCCGGATATCCTCGGGGCGGAACGACAGCGTCACCGCGTCGCCGCTTGCCAGCCGGTCGGGGCACGCCATCCGCAGCCGTCCCATGGCGGTCTCGGCGATGTACTCCTCGCCCACGGCCCCGGCGATCGTCGCCTCGATCAGGTTCGCGATGCCAAGGAATTCCGCGGTGACCCGCGCGCGCGGCCGCCGGTAGACCTCCTGCGGCGCGCCGACCTCGACGACGCGTCCGTGGTCCATGACCACGATGCGGTCGGAGAGGACGAGCGCCTCCGCCTGGTCGTGGGTGACGTAGACCGTCGTGATCCGGAGGCGCTGCTGCAGCGCCCGCAGTTCGAGCCGCAGGCGCTCGCGCAGCTTGGCGTCCAGGTTGCTGAGCGGCTCGTCGAAGAGCAGGACCTTGGGGCGCGTCACGACCGCGCGGGCGACCGCGACACGCTGCTGCTGGCCGCCGGAGAGCGCCCGCGGGTACCGGCCGCCGAGCCCGCCGAGTTCGACCATCTCCAGCGCGTCCGCGACGCGCGTCCGCCGTTCGTCCGCCGGCACGCGCCGCATGCGGAGGCCGAAGCCGACGTTCTCCGCGACCGTCATGTGCGGAAAGAGGGCGTAGGACTGGAACACCATCGCCGTCTCGCGCCGGTGCGCCGGCAGGTGCTGCACAGGCCGCCCGTCGATCAGGACCTCGCCGGCGTCGGGATCGAGCAGGCCGGCGATGATGCGCAGCGTCGTGGTCTTGCCGCATCCCGAGGGGCCCAGGATGGTGAGAAACTCGCCATCCCGGGCCTCGAGATCGACGTCCCGCACGGCGGCCGTGGCCCCGTAGGCCTTGGTCACGCCGCGCAGTTCGACCTGCGCCATCTTCTACTGGAGGATCTGCCGGACGAAGATCGCGACGGCCGCGTTCGAGATGACGCCGTTGATGCGCGTGCGCGTCCGCTCGTGGTACATCGCGTCGGGGAGGAGGAACGGCGCCATGGTCGCCGGGATGTGCCCGCGGGTCTTCAGGCTGAGCCGCGCCGTCCGGCTGCCGGTCTGCTCGAGCTTGTCGATCTGCACTTTGTCGCCCATCAGGAAATCGGCCAGCAACAGCGATGCCTCGAGCTTCTGCGTGCCCGCGACCACGATCATCGCGTCTCCGTCACCCACCTCGCCGCTCGCCAACAGATGGGGGTGCACAGACGGCGGCACGAGGCCCTTCGATGCCAGCGTGTAGAGGTCATCCTCCCATACGGTCGCGACGGACGCGGTGTTGTTCGCGAGCGCCTGGACCGAGGCTTCGTTGCCGTTCGTAAACGTCACGTAGGGCTTCAGCTTCTTGAAGTAGTCGATGACCGCGGGCATGCAGTTCGCGGCGATCGCCTGCGCCTGGGCGTCGCTGATCCCGTAGGAGTAAAGGTCCTTCTTGCACTGCGGCGCGAGCGCCAGAAGCGCGCTCTCCAGGAAGCCCGATCCGCTGCCGCCGTGGTTGGGCGGCGTGAGCGCGACCTTGCCGGAGTGGCTGCGGGCGAACTCGTACAGCGCCGCGAACGTGTCCGGCGGCTTCGAGACGAACTGGCTGTTGTAGGCGACCACGGTCTGGTTCCGATGGAACGGCAGCGCCGTGCCGCCGTGCAGGTACCCGCGCGACTCGCGGGCCACGGAGGGATCGACGTCGCGCGCGTTCGGCAGCAGATCGACCAGCGCGATGTTCGCGACCAGCCCCGCGCCGGTCATGACGCGGACGTTGTTGTTCGGCAGGAAGAAGACGTCGGCCGACGGCGGTTTGCCGGCCTGGTGCTCGGCGATCAATTGCTGCGTGGCCGCGTCGCCGTCCACGCAGACGTGCTTGACGCCGACACCGCTCGAGCGGCCCCAGTCGGCGACCTCTTTCGCCAATAGCTCGCAGAGCGTATCCGCGAAGTCGTAGAAGACGACGTTCTGGCCCCGCGCGGCGGGCCCGAGCACCTTGTAGAAGTTGTCGCGCGTGAGCGCGCGCAGGTCGACCCGGCCCTGTACGTTGAAGTTGCCGCCGCCCGCGGGATTGACCGCCCACGCCGCGGGATACCCCGACAGCAGCAGACCGAGCACGAGCGCCACCACGATCCCGCCGAACCGTCTCATCGTTTCCCTCCTTGGCCGTTTGGTGCGGTGCGCGTTGCGTCCGGTGTTGCGCTTCGGTACGTCATGCCTCGGGCACGGCTTCCGCCCGTCCGCCCGCGCGGAGGCTCCTGTAGGCCGCGTCGATGACCGCGATGCTGTGGAACGCGTCCTCCACGGTGACCGGCGGCGGTCCCTCGCTCAAGCACGCGTCGACGAACGCCCGGTCTTCGGCCACGTAGCCGAGCTCCGTGACCTCGTCGGCCGACGGGAACTCCCGCCACGCGGCGTCCGGCGCCTCGCGCGTCGCGTGGCGGGCCCGGTTCATGTCCGCGGATTCCAGAAGGGCGTGGTCGCCGTACAGCTCGACACGCTCCGTGGGTTTGGCCCACGACGCGTGACCGCACGTGGTGAACGCGACCGGGCGCTCGCCGTCGCACCGCAGCACGAGCGCGATGTCGTCGTGATCCGGATAGCAGCTCCGCCGGCCGAGGGCCGACACCGCCCGCACCGGACCGACGAGCCAGGCGACGAGGTCGATCATGTGGACCCCGCAGTCGAACAGGAACCCCCCGGTCAGCGACGTGTCGACGTACCACGACGGCGTCAGCATGTCGCCGTCGGTGATCTTGACGTGCGCGGACAACGGGACGAAGCCGGCCGCCACGCGCTCCTTGAGGAACCTGTACGCCGGCGCGAAGCGGCGGTTGAAGCCCATCTGGTAGATCCGTCCCGTGCGGCGCACCGCCGCGGCGATGCGCCGCGCCTCGTCGAGCGTCGTCGCCATCGGCTTCTCGGAGAACACGTGGAGGCCGCGGTCGAGCGCGTCGAGGACGACCGCGCCGTGGAATGCGTTGGGGAGCGTGACGTAGACGGCCTCGGCGCCGGCCTCGACCAGTTCGCCGACCGTCCGGCACGGCCGCGCGCCGAGCGGCTCCGCCGCGCGGCGCG
>DASSJF010000020.1 GCA_035691305.1 bacterium | reverse complement strand
GGCCGCGACCGGATGATTCCGGGCGATAAACTCGGCGGCGAGATCCAGGTGCACCACGCGCGTCCCCGGCGCCAGCGGCGACGCGCCGTCGTACAAGAAGTGCTCGAACGGCGTCATCCCGACGGCGAGCACCACATCGTGGTCCGACAACGCGGCGCGCACCCCGCCCGCGAATCGCGGCAGCGCGCCGCGCGCCAGCGGGTGACGCGTCGGAAAGACGAAACGCGTCGGGTACGGCTCGAGCGCCACGGGCCACCCCGTCGCCTCGGCCAGCGCGAGCAGATCCGGCTCGGCGGAGGCCTGTGCCACCCGGTCGCCGGCCACGACGAGCGGCGCGCGGGCGCGGCGCAGGAGGTCGGCCGCGGTCGCGAGGCCCGCGGGATCGGGAGCGCCCCCGCGGGCCACGTGCGGCGCCACGTCCTCGACGGCCGCCTCGCCCCGCAGCACGTCGAGCGGCAGGGTCAGGAAGACCGGGCCGGTTGGCGGCGTGAGCGCTTCGTTCAGCGCGCGCCGCAGCGCGCGGCCGAGATCGGAAGCGTGCGCGACCTCGTGCGCCCACTTCACCATCGGCCGCACCCAGCGCACCATGTCCGAGTAGAGGAACGGCTCCTGCAGGGCGAGGCGCGTGTCTTGCTGGCCGCACAGCAGCAAGAGCGGGGTGCCGGCCCGCCCCGCGTTGTAGAGCAGACCGAGCGTGTTCGCGACGCCGCCCGTCGCGTGAAGGCTAAGCACGCCCACCCGCCCGCTCGCCTGCGCGTAGCCGTCCGCCATGCCGATGGCGACCGACTCCTGCAGCACCAGGCGATAGGCGATGCCCTCGAAGGAGACCAGTTCGTCGAGCAGCGGGAGTTCGGTGGTGCCGGGGTTGCCGAAAAGGTACTCGACGCCCGCCGAGCGGAGCATGTCGAGCAGGGCGCGGGCGCCGTTCGCGGCGGTCACGCCCGCACGACCACCGTCCCGCCCAGGCGCTCCGCGACCAGATCCGCCAGCTCTCGCGCGAGCGCCTCGGCCTCGCCGGCGCTCTCGCACTCGGTCATCACGCGGACGAGGGGCTCGGTCCCCGACGCGCGCACCAGCACGCGCCCGCGCTCCCCGAGGTGCCGCTCGGCGCGCGAGACGGCCGCGAGGATCTCGGGATCGTCCACCCAGCGGTCCGGGGACTGCACGCGCACGTTCAGCAGCACCTGAGGGTACCGGTGGAACCGCGCCGCCAGCTCGTCGAGGCCGCGCCCGGCCTCAAGTATCACGTTCGCGATCTGAATCGCGGTCAGCATCCCGTCACCGGTGGTCGCGTGGTCGAGGAAGATCACATGGCCGCTCTGCTCGCCGCCGAGCGTGATCCCGGTCTCGAGCAGGCGCTCGAGCACGTACCGGTCCCCGACCTTGGCCCGCTCGATCCGAATGCCCTCCGCGCGCAGCACGACCTCGAGCCCGAGGTTCGTCATCACCGTAGCGACGATCGCGTTCCCGGGCAGCCGTCCGTGGCGCCGGCGGTGGAGCGCCGCGATTCCCATGATCGCGTCCCCATCCACGATGCGGCCGCGGCGGTCCGCGGCGATCACCCGGTCGCCGTCGCCGTCATGGGCGAACCCGAGATCCGCGTGTTCCCGAACGACCGCCTCGGCGATGACCTCCGGATGGGTGGAGCCGCACCCGGCGTTGATGTTGGTCCCGTCGGGCTCGGCGTGGATCGGGATGACCGTCGCCCCGAGCGCCTCCCACAGCCGCGGCGCGATCGCGCTGGTCGCCCCGTTGGCGCAGTCGACGACGATCCGCCAGCCCGTGAAGCGGCCGCTCGCGAGCCCGGCGAGGAAGGCGAGGTACTGCTCGGGAGCGTCCGGCACGGTCGTCGTCCGGCCGACCTCGGTGCCCGACGGCCGCGGCAACCCGGCCGCGCTCTCGACGAACCGCTCGATCTCGTCCTCGACGGCGTCCGGAAGCTTGAAGCCGGTGGGCGCGAAGAACTTCAGCCCGTTGTCCTCGACCGGGTTGTGCGACGCGGAGATGACGACGCCGGCGTCCACGTTGAGCCGGCGGACGAGCAGCGCGACGCCCGGGGTCGGCAGCACGCCGAGGTGGACCGCGTCGGCCCCCGCGGAGCACAGGCCCGCCGCGAGCTGCGCTTCCAGCAGGTCTCCGGAGATCCGCGGGTCCCGGCCGATCGCCACACGCCCCCGCCGCCCCGGCGCCAGCACGTGGACCGCGGCCCGGGCGACGCGGTCGACGAGTTCGGTGGACAGATCGGCGTTGGCGACGCCGCGGATGCCGTCCGTGCCGAAGAGGCGGCCCACGCGGCTAGGACGGCGTGAGGATCACGAGGACGCGGGTCGGGCGGAGGTTGAGCACGCGCACGCCCTCGGGCAGCTGCGCCTGCGGCGTGAACTGGTAGCGCCCCGCGCCGCGTCCGCCGGCGTCCACCACGATGCGGATCGACTGCGCCGTGAGGTGGGCGACGACGTCGGTGGGCCCTTCGACCTGGACGTCGAGCGACGGCGGCACGACCTGCGGCCGCACGCCGGGACGGAGGCCGACGATCTGAATCGGCACGCCGCGCAGCGTCGTGCTGAGGGAGCCGCCGCTGAGCCGGATGGAAACGGTGACGCGGGCGACCGACGCCTGCACGCCGGCCGGAATCTGGAGCCCGACCTGCTGCCGGACGTCGCCTTTCGCGCGGCGCAGGTCGATCGGCGCGGTCGGCACGTCGGTCACGTTCCGCAGCACGAGGCTGGAGCCCATCAGCGTGACCGTCGCGGGATCGGTCGAGATACCCGCGACCGCCAGCGGCGCCGGAGGCGTGCCGGCGATCGACGGCACCACCGGCACGACCTTGGCGATCGCGCCTTCGCGGATCGTCAGCTGCGCCGCGACGAGCGGGGGGGCGATCGTCGGGCCGCGGACTTCCTGGCCGTTCGCGTCCACGAGGCGCACCTGCAGCGAGGTCGTCAGCTGCTGGCGGAGGTTCGTCGTGTCCACCGTCACGACGGCGTGACGGATCTCCTCGACCTGCGTCGCCGCGCCGGTCACCATGACGTAGGACGGCGTCACGCGCGGCGTCCCGACCGTGAGCCCCTGGGGCAGGGAGCCGATGAAACCGACTTCAACCGGAAACCGCCGCGTCTCCACGGCGTCGAGGACGACGAGCACCTCCTGCGGCGTCTGGGCGGCCGCCCTGACTTCCGGCGGCGCCGCCACTACGACCGGGATGCGGTGTTCGCCGGGCCGCAGACCGCTGAGATCGATCGACGCGTCGAGAAGTGCGGGTGAGAGCAGCGCGACGGCCGACCGCGGGCCGGAAAGCCGTACCTGGACCCGGGAGGGCGGCGCCTGGACCAGCACCTCGTTCGCCGACAGCCCGCGGACGTGGAGCTCCACGTTCATCGTTCGCTCGACGAGCGGGTTCTGCGCCGTCGCAACGTACAACCAGGCGATGCTCGCGACGGAGAGCGACAGGATCGCATAGAGCAGACGCTCGCGGGAATTCACGTCTCCCGTCTCCGCCACAGCGGCATCCGGAAGGACGGCACGCGCACGGCCGGCACGCCGGGCACGTGCAGACCGCGCGGCGCCACCGCCGGAATGCCGGCCAGGGCGAGGAGTCGCGCCTTCAGCTCCTCCTCTGTGAGACCGCGCTCGAGGCGCCCTTCCACCGCGAGCGAGATCGTCCCCGTCTCCTCCGACACCACGACGGCAAGCGCGTCGGTCACCTCGGTCAAACCGATCGCGGCCCGGTGCCGGGTCCCGAGCGGCCGAATCAGGCCGGGGCGTTCGCTGAGGGGCAGCAGACACCCCGCGGCGACGAGCCGGTTGCCGCGGATGATCACCGCCCCGTCGTGCAGGGGCGTGTTTGGAAAGAAGATATTGATCAGCAGCTGGACCGTGACGGCGCCGTCCACCCGGATGCCGGTCTCGATGAAGTCCTCGAGGCCGACGCGCCGCTCGAGCACGATGAGCGCGCCGATCTTCCGCGAGCCCAGGATGCGCGCCGCGCGGGCGACGTCGTTGACGAGCCGGATCGCTGCTTCCCGGTCGAGGCCGTGCGGGGTGAAACCGACCAGCGACACGCTCCCGCGGCCGAGCTGTTCGAGCATCCGCCGCAGCTCCGGCTGGAACAACACGAGGAGCGCGATCGGCACGACCAGGCCGACGTAGCTCAGCAGCCACTGCAGCGTGTAGAGGCCCAGCCACCGGCTGACCACATACGCCGCGAACAAGAGGCCGAGCCCGGTGACGAGCTGCACGGCCCGGGTGCCGCGGATGAGCATGAGAATCTGGTAGACGACAAACGCCACGACGAGGATGTCGAGCAGGTCCCAGATTCTAAGCGGGAACGGCCACGCCACGCGTCACCTCGAGCCCAAGCACGGCCGGCGGTCCGGCTTCAGTTTCACGGTTGCCTCGTCGCGGCGCCGGCGGGCGGCGGCGCCCCTACAGGATCGCCGCGAGAAGGGCCTTCTGCGAATGGAGCCGGTTCTCCGCCTCGTCGAACGCGACGCACCGCGGCCCGTCCATGACCTCGTCGGTGATCTCCTCGCCGCGGTGGGCGGGCAGGCAGTGGGAGACGACCGCGTCCGCGGGCGCCCGCGCGAGCAGCACCGCGTTGACCTGATACGGCGCAAACGCCCGGCGTCGGGCGACGGCCTCCTGCTCCTGCCCCATGCTCGTCCAGACGTCCGTCAGGATCAAATCGGCGGCCGACACGGCCTGCACCGGGTCGTCCGTGAGCTCGATCGTCCCGTGGCTCTGGACCGCGTCGGCCCGGGCCCTCGCGATGCTGTCGCCGTCGAGCCCGTAGGCCTGCGGCGCACAGATCGTGAGCGACAGGCCGAGTTTGCCCGTCGCGAATGCGAGCGAGCGCAGCACGTTGTTGCCGTCGCCGATCCAGACGACCCGCACGTCCGTGAGCCGCCCCCACCGCTCGCGGATGGTCAGCAGCGTGGCGAGCGTCTGGCAGGGATGCTCCCAGTCCGACAGCGCGTTTACGACCGGGATGCGGGCGCCGCGCGCCAGCTCCAGAATCGTATCGTGTGAGAACGTCCGCGCGGCGACGCCGTCCACCCAGCGCTCGAGGTTCTTCGCGACGTCGAGGGGCGACTCGCGGCTCCCCATTTCGATATCGCGCGGGCTGAGGTAGATCGCGTGGCCGCCGAGCTGCAGCATGCCGGTCTGAAACGTCACGTGCGTGCGCAGCGAGGGCTTTTCAAAGACGAGCGCCAGCACCTTGCCGGCAAGCAGCGGCGGCCGGTCTCCCGCCCGGGCGCGGGTTTTCATCTCGAGAGCCGCTTCGATGAGCGCGCGGATTTCGTTCGCGGTGAGATCGAGCACCGCCGTGTAGTCGCGTCCGCGCAGGTCCATGGTCTTGGGATGCTTCGCGGCCGGCGCCGGCGCATCCCGCCGGCCGACCCGGCGAACTGTGGAGTTCAAGCCGGCGCGGCGTCCGGCCCCGATCGCGCTTTACAGGATGCGCCGGGCCCCGAGGTAGTGCGTCACGTAGTACGGGGCGTCCAGCCGGTCGATGAGGACGCGCTGCGCGCTCGACGCGGAATGTACGAACTCTCCCTCGCCGATGTAGATACCGACATGCGACGCACCGGTGCCGTCCGTGTTGAAGAAGACCAAGTCACCGGCGGTAAGGTCCGTCCGGTCGACCGGCGTGCCGGCCGTCCACTGCTCGTACGACGTGCGTGGAAGGCCCGGCACGTACGGCGAGTAGACGAGATGCACGAGGCCCGAGCAGTCGACGCCGGCCGGGGTCGTTCCGCCCCAGACGTACGGCGTGCCGACGTACCGCAGCGCCGAGGCCCGCACGCGGGCCGGCAGCGCGCTCCGGACGGGCGGGACCGGGCGCGGCGCGAGATTGGCTGGCAAAGCCGGTTCGTCGAGTCCGGGGTGGTTAGGCTCGGCCGGGGTGAACCGCGACAGGTCGGAAGGCATCGCATCGGCCGGCGGCACTGTGGCGCCGGGCTCGGCCGTCCGGGGCAGCCCGAGAACCTGTCCCACGATGATCGCGGGCGACGTCAGCCCGTTCGCTTCTTCCAGCGCCTGCACCGTCGTCCCGTGGGTCACGGCAAGATGGTACAGCGTGTCGCCCGGCCGCACGGCGTAGGGAACCGAGGCAGACGGCGCCGCGACCGCCGTCCGGCCGGATGGACCCAGCCGTGACGGAACCGGCGACTGCAGCTGCCGCGCCAGCCGCGCCATAGGCACGACCGGGGTTCCGGGCGCCGCCGCCTCGCCGGGGATGGTCAGGACGTCTCCAATCCGGATCCGCGACGGATCGTGAATGCCGTTGACCTGCGCGAGAAGCTGAAGCGGCACGTGGAAGCGGCGGGCGACGCTGAACAGAGTGTCGTGCGGCGCCACGGTGTAGCGGGTCGCCGCGGCGGCGGGACCGGCCGCGGTCAGGGCGAGCAGTACCGCCACGACGATCGCTGCAACGACGTGCACGCTCCCCCTCCTGAACGCTCCGATCGGGCGACTGTGTCATACCCGCGCGGAACGCTTTTCAGACTGCGGGAGCTGCCTGCACGTCGGTGCTAACGCTTGGAGTACTGGAAGCCCTTGCGCGCCCTCTTGTGGCCGTACTTCTTCCGCTCTTTCTTCCGCGGGTCGCGGGTCATGAACCCCGCCTTCCGCATCGCCGACCGCAGTTCGGGATCGATTGCGACGAGCGCCCGGGCGATGCCGAGCCGGATCGCGCCGGCCTGCCCTACGACGCCGCCCCCGGTCACGCTCGCGATCACGTCGAACCGGCCTTCCGCGTTCGCCACGGCGAGCGGCTGCCGCACGGTGATCAGCAGCGGACCCTTCGGCAGGTGCTGCTCGACCGGCCGGTTGTTGACGGTGATCGTCCCCGTTCCCGGGACGAGACGCACCCGCGCCTGAGACGCCTTGCGCCCTCCGGACGCCACGATGCTCGGACTGGCCTCACTCATCACGCTTCACGCCCCTTCGTCATGCGCCCGGCGACGGCGAGCGGCTGCGGCTGCTGCGCCGCGTGCCGGTGCGCCGTGCCGCGGTAGATGCGGAGCTTGCGCAGGCACTCGCGGCCGAGCGGATTCTTCGGCAGCATGCCCCGCACCGCTTCGCGGATCACGTACTCGGGGCGTCGCGCCATCATCTTGCCGGCGGCCGTCGCCCGCAGCCCGCCCGGGTAGCCGGAGTGCCGGTAGTAGATCTTCTGTTCGGCCTTCCGTCCGGTCAGCCGGATCTTGTCGGCGTTGACCACGATCACGTAATCGCCCGTCACCGACGGCGCGTACGTCGGCCGGTTCTTGCCCTTCAACACGGCCGCGACCTGACTCGCCAGACGCCCCAACACCTTGTCTTTCGCGTCGACCAGGTACCACCGTGTCGGGACGCCGGCCACAATCACTTCAGTACGCATTCATGCCCTCCTCGAACAACGCAGGGCTAGATTATAGCACGATCACAGCCGAAAACATCAAGGCCGTCGACGACCGAAGTCTACGGGAGAATCGCGTTTACGGGCAGTCGCACTGTGTTCCCGGACACCGAAACGACGTGGTCGGCGGACGACAAGGTGGTACGTTCTCGGTAAGACCCGGTCACGCGATCCGGATCACGGTTCACTTCGAGACTGCTGTCGTTGATATCGAGAATCCAGTATTCCGGAATCCCGGCCCGCGCGTACATCGCAAGCTTACGAGTTCGATCGAATTGGATGCTCGCATCTGCAACTTCCACCAGCAGAACGGCGGTCGATGGATGGTGCACGCGAAAATCGTCGGCCGAACCACGTACGACGGCGATATCAGGTTCTGGAATGGACATCGAATCCCCGGCGAGCGCAATGGGCAGTTGCGCCCGCACGATGAACGCGTGGTCAAAGATGGCTTCCAATGCCTTCTGCAGACGATAGACCGCGGTCGCATGCGCTGCGCCCTGCGCCGTCATCTCGACGATCTCGCCATCAACGAGCTGGATGCGCGCATCCGGAGGAAACGCGCCCGCGGCGACTAAGCGCTCGAACTCGTCGCGTGTCCACAGTTTGGTGCGCACCGCCATCTGCGCCCCCGGTTTCATGGTGCGAGTCTTCCTTCCACAATGATAACACCACCGCTTGCGGCGACCGCTCCCCGGGGTAAGGGCGTCGAAGCGAGATCCGAACCCGGATTCGCAGGCTATTGACACATATTATCATATCGAAACATCTAAAATTCCATCCAACGTCCTGCCGGCGCCGGTGCCCGGCCGAAGGGCCCCGACGCGTCTAACGTGAACGTGATCGCGCCAATGTTCCTCACCGGCTTGCTCGTCCGGCTACCGTCCACCAGTCTGCTTGGCGGTGTTGTTCGCCGGCTCTTTCGGCTTGTGCCCCGTCGGCCGGTCGAGCCGGTTCGAAACGGTGCGTTGCGCGGGTACAAATGGATCGTGGCGTCGGGAGTCGACGGCTACTGGCTGGGCACCTACGAGCCGGAGATGGGGGACGCGGTCGCGCGGGCGGTCGCGGCGAACGGCGTCTTCTTCGATGTCGGCGCGCACGCAGGCTACTACTCGCTGCTGGCGTCGCGGCTGGTCGGCGCGAACGGGCGCGTCGTCGCGTTCGAGCCCGACCCCCGCAGCATCGGCTATCTCAAGCAGCACCTCCAGCTGAATGACGCATCGAACGTGTCCGTCGTGGAGGCCGCGGTTGCGGATGTCGCCGGCGCGGCGAAGTTCGCGCCGGAGGCGGGCGGCTCCGGCGGCGCGCTGTCGCCCACGGGGACCGCCATGGTGACGACCGTGACGATCGACGCCCTCGTAGACATCGGCGCCCTGCCGGCCCCCAACTACCTCAAGATCAACGCCGAAGGCGCGGAGTTCCGGGTGATTTGCGGCGCCCGCAAAGTGCTGCGTACGATCCGGCCCACCGTGTTTCTCGCGACCCACAACCCCGCCGTCGAGCGTCAGTGCCTGAGCGCCTTGGAAAGCCTCCGGTACGCGGTCCGGCCGATCACGCGGGACGCGTGGTTGTGCGTCCCGCTGACGGCGCAGGGGTAGCGCGGCACAGAGCGGCGCCGGGCGGTCCGGCCGGGCCGAAGCGCGGTCAGGTCCCCGAGGCGGTCTTCGAGTACAGCCTCGTCATCGGGAACGAGGCCATCTCCCGGATGTGCTCCACCGTGGCTTTCCCAAACTTGCGCTCCACCATCTCGAGGTACGGCGGATGCGAGAAGTACACGTTGAAGGCGTGGTCCCGGAACTTGAGCACCTCGAGCCCCGAGATGTGCTTCGTGGGCAGCGGCAGTGTGTCGCGGGAGTGCTGTGAGTACCCCGACCACTTCTCCGGCAGCGGCCAGCCGTTCTGGACCGCGACGTTGTAGAGCTGCGAACCCGGGTAGGCCATGGCCGAGTACAGGTTGACGAACTCGCAGTTGAGCGCGAGCGCCATATCGAGCGTCGCCTGCATCGTCTCGTGGTCGTCCTCGGGCAACCCGAAGATGTAGTTGCCGATCACGTTGATGCCGCCGGCCCGCACGCGCGCGATCGTCGCGTAGATCTCGTCCTGGTCGAACCGTTTGTCCACGTCCGTGCGCACCCGGTCGCTGCCGGCCTCGATGCCGAAGCACAACCAGTTGAATCCCGCGCGCTTCAGCTTCTCGACCGTATCGTCGCCGCGGACGGTGTCGACCCGCGCGTAGGCCCAGATGTTGACGTCGTATCCGCGTTCGATGATCAGATCGCAGATGCCGTGAACGTGCCGCATGTTGAGGACGAACATCTCGTCGGCGAACTTGATATTCCGGACGCCGTACCTGGTGACCAGGTGGCCGATCTGGTCCACCGTCGTCTTCGGATCCCAGAACCGATAGCTGTTCACGGCCTCCTTGTAGCCGAGGGCCTGCTCGCCGGTCTTGAAGGGCGCCTGGATGCAGCAGAAACTACAGTGATACGGACAGCCGAGCGTCGTATAGATCGAGGCGTACGGCTGCCGCTTGAGGTCGCCGAAGCAGTGCCAGTTGTGGGCGCGGTACCGGTCCATCGGCAGCATGTCCCACGCGAGGCCCGGCATCTCCTGATCGAGATTCCCCACGAGCGGCGCCGGCTGGGTCGTCCGGATCTTGCCGCCGTCCCGGTACCACAGTCCGCGCACTTTTGAATAATCGGGATGGGCGGACCCGACGGCCTCGAGCAGATCGGCCAGGGTGTACGGGCCTTCGCCGCCGCAGACGAAGTCGGCCGCCTCGTCACGAAGGGTCCGCTCCGGCAGGGCCGCGACGTGCCCGCCGACCAGCAGCACCTTGAGCTCGGGCGCCGCCTGCTTCACCGCGGCGCAGATCGCGCCCGCCGCCGGCATCACCTGCGTCGACGCCGACGGCTGGTGCCCGTAGGCGACCACCGCGACGAGGCGCGGGGACATCTCGACCGCGCGCTGCGCCGTCTCCTCGGGAGAGAGATCCAGGGCGTGGCTGTCGACGAGTTCGACCGAGTAGCCGCGCTTCCGCGCGAACGTGGCCATGAGCCCCGCCCACACCGGCGGCTCGATCGCGCTCAGGGTCGACCCGAGCGACTGATAGATCTGGCGGCGGGCCCCCGGGGCGATCAGCACCAGGTCCAGCGGTTTCCCCGTCATGCCGCGCCCTCCCGCACGGACAGCACCGTATCACAGATGTGGTGCACGTCGTCGACCGTCAGCAGCGGATGGTTCGGCAGCTGGAACGCGGCCAGGTGGATCTTGTCGGCGACCGGAAAGACCGTGCTGCCGTACCGGTCGGTCCAGTAGGGCTGCCGCGACATGTTGCCCCCGCCCAGCGGCCGAGTTTCGATGTTCGCGGCGCGCAGCGCCCGGGCGATGCGCTCGCGGTGGTCCTGGGACGCGGCCACCGCCGCGAACGAAATGCTGGAGATCATCGCACGGTCGCACCCCTGGCAGTGGAAGCCCGGCGCCTGAGCGAACCGCGCCTGATAGGCCGTGTGGTTCTCGACGCGGCGGCGGACGACGTCGTCCAGCCGGGCAAGCTGCGACAGGCCGATTTTGGCGTTGAGATCGCTCGAGCGGAAATTGAAGCCCGGGTGATAGAACGTGAACGGCCGGTTGAACTCGATCACGCCGCGGCTGTGCGCCTGTGCCTCCTCCCGCTCGGGCGCGAGGTCTTTGGCCCAGCCGTGCGCACGGGTCTGCACCAGCACGTCGTGGAGCCCCTCGTCGCTCGTGCACACCATGCCGCCCTCGATCGTCGACATGTGGTGCCCGTAGTAGAACGAGAACGCGCTGAGATCGCCGAACGTCCCCACCCGGCGGCCGTCGTAGCGGGAGCCGGTGGCGGCGCAGGCGTCTTCCATCAGGGCGAACTCGTACCGCGCCTTGAGCTTCAGCAGCGCCTCCATCTCGTTCGGCACGCCGAGCACGTGTACGACGATCACGGCGGCCGGATCGTGCCGTTTGAGCAGATCCTCGAGATGGTTGAGGTCGAGGCCGAAGGTCCTCCAGTCCGCCTCGCACATCACGGGCTCGAAGCCGAGCTGGATCGCCGGCATCACCGTCGTCGCCCACGAGATCGCCGGGACGACGACCTTCGTGTTGCGCAGCCGCCCGGAGTACAAGAGCGCCGCGTACATCAACAGGTCGGCGGAGGAGCCGGAGTTGACGAACGCGGCGTGCGTGACGCCGAGCCACTCCGCCCACCGCTGCTCGAACTCGCGCACGAGCGGCCCCTGGGTCAGCCAGGGGTCGGTTTCCAGCCACGCG
Source organism: bacterium (assembly GCA_035691305.1). Classification (NCBI taxonomy): domain Bacteria; species bacterium. The sequence continues at coordinate 1,642 of DASSJF010000020.1, read as the reverse complement.
ATCAGGTCGCGCAGGTCCCCGCGCGTGATCGTGTGGTCGGCGAGCATGTAGCGCTTCGGCGCGCGGGCCGTCTCGCGAGACATTCGCTAGAACGGCCCCTTGAAGGCGACCATCTCGGGCGCTTCCAGGGCCGCCGGCGCCCACGCCCCGGCCTCGCCGCGCACCTGCCGATACGCGGCGTGCGCGATCTGCTCGACCGACGGATAGTAGATGTCCTGAAGGTTCTTGGTCGTCGGGCACGGCACGGGCGCGTAGCCCATCCGGTGCACCTGCACCCGCCGCCCCGGCAGCCGTTCCACCACCCGCGCCGCGATCTCGGCGGTCGCCCCGCACATCGTCCAGGACGTATCGACCGCGACGAGCCGCCCCGTCTTGCGGACGGATTCCACGATCGTCTCCGCGTCGAGCGGGCTCAGCGACACCGGATCGATCACGTCGGCGCGGATGCCCGCTTCCTCGAGGCTGCGCGCGGCCCGGAGGCATTCCAGCGCCATGTACGAGATCCCGACGAGGGTCACGTCGTCGCCGTGCGCGAGATGCCGCGCCTTGCCGAACGGAACCGTGTAGGGCTCGGCCGGCACGTGGCCCTTTTGATAGTGAAGCATCCGGTGCTCCATGAAGACGACCGGGTTGTCGTCGCGGATGCTCTCGATCAACAGCCCCTTCGCGTCGTAGGGTGTGCTGGGCGCCGCGACTTTCAGGCCCGGGATGTGCATCAACAGCGCGTGCAGACCCTGCGAGTGGGTCGGCCCCTGCCCCCAGCTGCGCCCGATCGTCGCGCGGACCACGATCGGCACCTTCACCGCGCCCCCCGACATGTAGCGCAGTTTGGCCGCTTCGTTGACGAGCTGGTTCATCGCGACGAGCAGGTAGTCCATGCGCGCGTGCACGTGCACCGGACGGAGGCCCGCGAGCGCCGCGCCGATCGCGACGCCGGTCATCGCCTCCTCGGCGAGCGGCGTGTCGGAGACGCGGTCGGGCCCGAAGCGCTCGAGCAGTCCTTTCGTCGTCCCGAAGATCGCCTTGAAGTCGTCGACCCCGAGCCCAAACAGGATGACGGAGGCGTCGCGCTCCATTTCCTGTTCCGTCGCCTCGCGGATCGCGTCAGCGTACGTCAACAGGCGTTCCATGGCGCGCCTCCGTGAAGACGTCCGTGTACAGCTCCTCGGGATCGGGGATCGGGCTTCGTTCGGCGAACTCGAAGGCCTCGCGGATCTCCGCGAGCACCTCTCGGTCGATCGCTTCGCGCTCCGTGGCCGGCACCGCCCGGGCGAGCCGCGTCAGCTGGTCCGCCGCGATCCACGGCTCGAGGTCGCTGCGCGAGCGGTAGCCTTTGTCGTAGTCCTCGTTCGGACCGACGTGTTCGCGCCAGCGGTAGGTGATGCACTCCAAGAATCGCGGTCCCGCCGAGGGGTCGGCCCGCATCTCCGCCGCGGCGCGCTGCGTCCAATCGTAGATCTTGAACACGTCCATGTCCTCGATCCGCTCGGCGGCCACGCCGTAGGCCCGCACCCGCTCGCAGAAGCCGGACACCGGCTGCCGGGCGCGGATGTGGCTGTGGATCGCGTAGGAGTTGTTCTCGCAGATAAAGAGGACCGGCAGTTTTTTCAGCGACGCGAAGCTGATCGCCTCGGACACCGAC